>JAIBAG010000015.1 GCA_019695305.1 bacterium | reverse complement strand
TCTTAGGGCGCGTAATCCGTTTGGTTTACCATGACGTTGATGGGGTACACTTCGGCCAGTTCTTTCTTCCTGTAGACGCTATCAGTTCTACCCGTCTCATGTTGCGGAATGGGAATGCTCAAGTTTATGACCTAACTAAAAGCTAAACTTCTATGGATGAAAGAGTAGAAAAGTTTGTAAGACTGTATCGCATCCGCTCTATGGCTAGGGACTGCACGTGGATTGCCCAGGAAGAACTACTAGACAACGAAACTGCAAAATGGTTCCTTTATATAGGTCAGGAACTTCAGGCTCTTTACCAAGACCTGGCGCATAAACCTGAACCAAAGTTAAGACTCCTAGAAGGTGGCAAAAAGGATTGTAACCGCTGAGGTGTCGAGAAGGTGCACGAATTATTACGATAGGGACGCCAAATAAAAAGACCACCTTTGGGTGGTTTTTTTATTTGTGCTCCTACGCGGATGAAAACCCGTGTTTAGGGTTCGACAGCGAAGCCGGGTCCCAAACTGTTGAAAACAGTTTGGGTGGGCGAAGCAGTACCCGGAGCACTGGCCAAAGCCAGTGCGGAGCGGTATTCCCGTAGGAGACGCATTTTTCTTACCTTATAGGCTCACCTGTAAGGTGAGAATAGAAGGTTAGAAAAATGCTGTACTTGTACTTGAAATTTTATTTCAAGTACAAGTGCGCATAATGCTTAAACCCAACCAGCATAACGATACAAATGCTGTACCTGACCGGAGGTCAGGTGCGCATGATTCTTGCAAAAAAAATGCTGTACTTGAACCACAAGCTTCAAGCGAGCACAATCCCCGCAAAATTTCAAAATAAAAAAAGCCCCGATTACGGAGCTTTTTTATTTTGTGCTCTATGTTTTCTTAGTCTATAGAAAAACCATGCCCCAACAAGAAATTTGCGATCAATTAATTAAACTCTTCGCCACCGCCCCCATTAAAAAAACAACCGGGATGACGTTATCTTACAACGATAAAGGCCAGGGAATTTTTGATTTTAAACGTAATCCCAACTTTGATCATGCTTTAAACGATGTGCACGACGGTCTTATTGCCACGCTTTTAGATAATGCCGGGTGGTTTACCGTGGCGGCGCATTATGGATGTTGGGTGGTCACCGTAGAATTTAGCGTTAAACTTTTAGAAGAAGCCCGTCAGGAAAATTTGCAATCGATTGGTACATTAATTCGCGCCGGAAAACGCCTAGCCACCGCCGAAATGAAAGTAGTTTCGGAATCGGGCAGATTAGTAGCCATTGGCTCGGGCACTTTTGCGACTACATCTAAATCGATTGAAAGCTCAAATTAATCAAATACGCACCTCTGAGTGTTCAAAGTTATTTCAATAATTCAACAACGCTCTTTTTTTCCTGGCTAAGCAATAACTTGACCCTCTTTTTTAATACATTTACTATTAAGCCAAATTATTTCTTTGGTATAAATCTCAAACCATCTTTTTTTAAATTGTAGGGGTAGAACAATGCTTAAAAATTCGTTTATTGTTTTTGTTACTCTAGCTTTTGTTACGCTATGCTTTACTACAGAAGCGCAATCTGCAAACAAACCATTTAAACCAAAACACAGCAAAAACTTTTCCACTTCTAAAGATTTAGCTGCCTCCGTAAGCGAATCGAATTTCAAATTAAAAAATACCGGAGCGAGTGCAGCAACTGTGTACGGTCTTTATGTGAGACAATTTTCGTATGTAGCAGAGGGTGAGCCCTGTACAAGTGCCACGGTTATGTACCCATCGACCGACAATATTGCCGCAGGTGCCATGGTGATGCCTGTTACACTTGAGGCCAATGCTGAAGCTGCCGTTGGAGAGAATTATTTATACAACATGATCTATAACGCCACCTATTACCTTAGAATCGTTGAGCCAATCAGCCCTCCTGGCTGTGCCTTACCTGGCTGTACTTGGGGCGAAGATTCAACAGTTTATAATTGGTGCATCTATGTTGGAGCTATAGCGCCCGTTTCAGTAACGGGGGCATATACAGCGAAAGTCGTTCCTTCTTCATCAGCACTTTCTGGAGGAGACTACAATTACGATCTTATCAGCAGCTACGACTACATTGGCCCTATTTCTTGCAACGATTTAACTTTAACCTGTTCTGTTACATCATCACAAACTCAGTCGTTTTAAGAGGACTATTTGGTTATGAAAATAAGACGATCTTTTTTTATCCTTTTAAGTTTAATATTTTTTGTTTTTTCCGCATGTTCAGAAAATTGGGAGCCAGCGTCATCAACTCCATCGGATCCCCCCTCTACTCCCTCTCCACCGGAATCTGAACCAGAAGACACCAACCCTCCCTTTAGCACCGAATCATTAATGAGCGCACAGGATGTTGAAAATTCAGCGCTCTCCGATATTTCAATAACCAATGCGACAGATGCTTCGGTTACGGGGTACGGATTATATATTGCGGCTTTTGATGTTAATGATTGCTCGGCGTGTTTTGGAAACATAATTAGTGGCGATAATGTGGGTGGAACCATTGTACAGCCGGTATCTTTTAGTGCGGGCCAAAGTATCGATATAGGACAAAATTATTTATATAATCTTATCTACAATGGCATTTACTTTATATCTTCAAATGTGGGCACTCCTCCCTGCTCGCTCCCAGGCTGTTCTTGGCCAGGTGATGCCGATATTGGAGAGGGATGGTGTTTAAGTATTGGTATTATGTCTCCCGATTCTGATTACACATCGTCAAATTACGTCAGTGGCGATAACTCTCCGGCAAGCGTGGTTCCTTTTGGTGCAGCCGTAACAAGTGACCCTTTTGATTACAATTATGACCTGATCGATCCTTCAACCCAAGGAGTGGGAAACGCTTGCTTAGGCCCCATCGTTTGTGATGACGAGACGCTCACATGCACGGTAAACACGCCCCAAAGTCAATCGTTTCAGGCTTATTAACAGCCGACAGGGGGTCAACTCTTGAAATTTGAAATAGGAATTCATTTTTTCAAATTTCAAGAGTTGACCCCATCGCCACCACCCTCTTCACATACTGATAAACCCCAGCACTAAAAGCCATGTTCATATGACTCGTCTTATAAAAATGTTTAAAAGTGGCTCTCCCCACTAACGGATCTTTTTCCACAAAAGGCGACTCCCCTTTTCCGCTTTTTATTCCTACCAACCCATCACCAAAAAACTTTTTAAAGGCCGAGTCCTCTTTATTGGCAATCTCTCCCGTAAGCACATGGTAGTTTACACCGTCCACAAGCGGCACCTGTGTTTTGGTGTGCTTAAAGACATGGCGCTGGTTGTGATTTTTCCAATCGTCTTCTACTAATAATCCATGACGCAAATCGTGTATGCCGCCGCTTCTTAAATCGCCAACGGCACCAATAATGCGCGTGGGGATGTTCCATAGTTTTTTTAACACAAACGATGCCGAAAAACCTAACTGTTCCCAATGCGAACCCGCTAGCGGCGGAGCTAATAACAAGCAGGTTTTATACTTTAAAAGCCACGTGTGCTTTTCATTTTGCGCAACATACTCGGCACTGCGAATAACTAATCCACCCATAGAGTGACCAATAAGCGTAAGAGATAAAATATTTTCCAAAAATCGATCTGTAAAATTTTTAAGAAGAGCCGCCAACGCTTTACCGTTATCCGAAATATGCAGGCCCGAATTATAACGCACGTACAAACACAGGGCATCCACATCGTTTTCAATCCGTGTGCCAAAACCTTTTTTAGAGGTCCACATGGTATCATCGGCCATAAGGCCATGTACAAAAACGATGACGTGTTTTTTATCTTTTATTTTTTTTGAAAGCTCATCAACAGAAAGGTCTTTTCCCTTTTCTCTAAAACTCATGCCAATACTTAAAGGCGGATGCAGAGTAGCCAGCAAATCACCCACCAAGCCATTTAAAACGGTGTGCAAAACCGCCTTTCCTTTTTGAGACGCCTTTACAAACTTTTTCCACTTATCTTTGCCCTGTGCCATACGCGCATGGCTATAACGCCCCTCACTATTAAGCTACTAAAAACAAGCAGCTTGCAAAATAAAACCACTTTGCTACGGTTACTTGCCCCGGAATTCCCCGGGTTATAACAAGGATATTTATGAAGCAGATTTTTAAAGTAATGATGGTGGCTTTACTTGTAACCAGCTTTTCCTATTCAGCCCAAGCCGGCCACAAAGAAGGTTGTAGCAAAGATGCTAAAAAAGAATGTTGTGGCATGAAAGGCCCCGATACCAGTTCGGCCGAATTAAAAAAGTTTAAAGCCCTTGAAGGCCGCTGGACTATGACCACCTCCATGTTTGGTAAAAAAAATCAGCGCATGTATACCGAATATAAAGTAACCGCAAGTGGCAGCGCTGTTTTAGAAACTATTTTCCCAGGAACACCCTACGAGATGGTTTCGGTTTATTACGACGACAATCGTGGCAAACTGGCCATGACTCATTATTGCATGCTTAAAAACCGCCCTACTTTAAAACTAGCCAAAAGCGAAGGTAACACTGTTACCCTTAAAGTAGCTAAAGTAGATGGCAAAACCCCCAAGGGAACACCCTCCATGGGCGATTCCACTTATGTGTTTAAAGACAAAAACCATTTCTCGGCCTCATGCTCCAGCAAAGATCCCAAACATCCCAGCATGACTGTTGAGTGGACACGCGTAAAATAAGTTTTAAGGCCTGCCTTGCAGTAAACCCTGCAAGGCAGGCCCTTCTTAAGCCGCTTTATTCAGCACGCCTCGCATTCTATCTTCAAAAGCCGTTAATGCCACTTTAGCTCCATCCCCCATGGCTGTCACAATTTGTTTAAACGGGATGGTGGTTACATCACCTGCTGCATAAATACCCGGCACCGAGGTACGACCATGGGCATCCACAATAATTTCACCCATGGGGTTAATGTTGAGAATATCTTTTACAAACTGGCTATTGGGCAAGAGCCCAATTTGGACAAACACGCCATCAACAGCAAGTTGCGTTTCTTTGTTAGTAGCGCGATCAATGTAATTTAGCCCCACTACCTTTTTGCCATCACCCACAATTTTTTGTGTTTTGGCATTCACCACAATAGTGGCATTAGGCAGTGATTTTAATTTCTGCACTAAAACATCATCGGCTTTAAGCTTATCGCTATATTCAATGAGGGTAAGCTCGCTGACAATACCAGCCAAATCAATAGCAGCCTCCACGCCCGAATTCCCGCCACCCACAACAGCCACTTTTTTCCCTTTATAAAAGGGACCATCGCAATGAGCACAGAATGCAACACCTTGGCCAATGTGCTCTTTCTCGCCAGGGATACCCAGCTCGCGCCACTTGGCACCGGTAGCAATAATAACGGCATCGGCTGTTAATACCTCGCCACTGGCAAAGGTAATTTTTTTAGGATGATCTGTTGAAAGAGACACCACACGACGATGCTCTAATAATTTCACCGGGTATTGTTTGAGATGCTCACCCAATTGTGCCGCAAGCTTAGGCCCTTCGGTGTAAGGAACCGAAATCATGTTTTCTATCCCCTTGGTTTCCTGCACCTGCCCGCCAAATTTATCGGCAATAACGGCCACCTTTAAACCCTTGCGCGCGCTGTAAATGGCGGAGGTAACTCCGGCTGGCCCACCGCCTATAACAGCTACATCGTAAAAACCCAAATCGGTATTGATATTGGCTGGCGCGCTACTCCCCAGCTGCTCTTCCAACTTTTGCAATAAATCGGAAAACGATATCTTGCCTGAGTGAAGAAGCTTTCCATCCAGCACAACACTAGGCACACCTTGTAAACCCAAAGCCTCCACTTCTTCCTGAGCATAGGCACCATCAATCATTTCGTGATCAAGCGAGGGATGCAAAGTAGCCATCAGGTTTAAGGCCTGAACTACTTCGGGGCAATTTTCGCACGAGAGTGAAACATAAGTTTTAAGACGTACATCTCCTTTTAAACGCTTTACACGGGCCACAATACCGTCATCGGGAATTTTTCCTTTTCCATCACTATTTAAAATAGCCAACACCAGTGAGGTAAACTCATGCCCACCCGGAATACCTGTAAAAAAAATACCGCTCGACTTCCCATTTACGGCAATTTCAAATGAAGGAACCTTGCTTACCTTATCATCCACAATTTCAATTTTTATTTTTTGCGAGGTACTGGCCACTTCACCCAGCATTTCCAAAAGCTGCGGTTCATCGGCATGCGCGCTTTTGTAAACACGCAATATAAGCTCGCTCTCAAGGCGGCTGAAAACTTCTTCAAGTTGTTTTTTCATTTCTAAATCAAGCATAAGCAGTCCCTTTTAAACACAGCCTCATCCGTGACACACATTTCACGGATGAAGCCTGTGATTATTTAGATTTTACCTACTAAATCCAAACCGGGTTTTAAGGTTTTTTCGCCGGGCTTCCATTTAGCAGGGCACACTTCACTTGGGTGTTCGGCCACAAATTGTGCGGCCTGCACTTTGCGCAACAGATCATCGGCGCTACGCCCAATGCCGTTGTCGTTGATCTCCACAATTTTAATTTTACCTTCGGGGTTCACCACAAAGGTGCCACGGTAGGCCAAGCCCGCTTCTTCAATATGCACACCAAACGCACGCGTTAAGGTACCGGTGGGGTCGGCCAGCATGGGGTATTTTATTTTTTTGATGGTATCGGATGCATCGTGCCATGCTTTGTGCACAAAGTGCGTATCGGTACTCACCGAGTACACTTCCACACCCATTTTTTGAAACGTTTCATATTTGTCGGCCATATCCCCTAATTCGGTAGGGCAAACAAAGGTGAAATCGGCAGGGTAAAAAAAGAATATGCTCCACTTACCCTCAATATCCTTCTGGGTGACGGTTTTAAATTTTCCATCGTGGTAAGCCTGCACACTAAAATCGATTACTTTTGTGTTGATGATTGTGTTCATAGTTAGTCTCCAAATTTTGTTAATCTTCTTCTACATGAAGAAGTGTTGAACCCAATGTGCGCCAAGCCAATAAATAAGTAAAATCGATTATATTTATGAATTGATAGTTTTTAACTATGATGATAAGTTTTGGTTATGCCGTCATTAACCCAAATTCAATACGCCCTAACTATTGAAAAACTAAGGCATTTTGGAAAGGCCGCTAAAGAAAGTCATGTAAGCCAGCCTACTCTCTCGCAACAGCTCCAAAAACTTGAGGATGAAGTGGGTATCATTATTTTTGATCGTGGCAAAAAACCCATTCTACCCACACCCGAAGGTGAGCGCTTTTTAGAGCAGGCAAAAACTCTCATGCGCAACTACGACAAGCTACTTCATATTTCTAAACAAACCAAAGGCGGTGGCGTGAGCGGCGATTTTAAATTAGCCATTATCCCAACTGTGGCAAGCCACCTGCTCCCCCTCATATTAAAACCCTTTTCTCAAAATTTTCCGCACGTGCGTTTGTTTATTGAGGAAATGAAAACTGAAACCATTATTAAAGAGTTGGAAAACGATCATTTAGACGGCGCCATTTTAGCAACCCCTCTTGAAGAAAATAACTTTAAGGTGCACCCACTGTACTACGAGCCCTTCTATATTTATTTTTCTACCAACCACCCCTTACTCAAACTAAAAGAAGTTCCGCGCGACAAATTGGATAATTTGGAAATGTGGGTTTTGGAAGATGGACATTGTTTTAAAGACCAGATGCTCAATTACTGTTCTCTTCCACGCAGCAATGCCGATAACATGGGAAATATTCGCTTTCAGAGTGGAAGCCTCGATACCTTGCGCCGTTTGGTTCAAAAAAATATGGGTTATACATTTATACCAGCACTCATGACGCTTGGCTTGCGCCAGGACGAACTTAAAAATCATGTACGCCCATTTAAACAACCACATCCCACCCGCGAAATAAGCCTTATCTACAGGCGCGATCACTGGAAACTGGGTATCATTAAAGCTATCGAGGAAACCGTAGCCAAAAATTTACCTTCCACAATTGGACAAAAGCCTGATAAAAACCAGAAAGTATTGGATGTGTGCTAAGAAAGCAAAAATATGAACTACGAACTTGTTCGCTGCAAACGCCGTACGGTAGGATTACACATCACACAAGAAGCCAAACTTGTTGTACGCGTCCCATTGCGCGCCCCGCTTTCTTTTGTAGAACAAGTGATTGCCGAAAAAACACCGTGGATTAACCGTACGATAAGCCGCATCAAAAAACGCCCTGCACCATACCTGCGTTTTCATCCGCAAGCGCGGACTTCATTGATAAAAGCTTATAAAAAACAGGCCAAGCTTCTTTTTAAAGAGCGCGTTGAATTATATGCTCAAGCGCATCATCTTACCTACAGCACCATTAAAATTAATTCGGCCAAAAGACGCTGGGGATCGTGCAGCATCAAAGGAAATCTTAATTTCACTTGGAGGCTCGTCCTTGCTCCTTTATGGGTTTTGGATTATGTGGTCGTTCACGAGTTGGCCCATTTGAAACATCACAATCATTCTCATAGGTTTTGGGAACAAGTGGCCATGATGTACCCCAATTACAAAGAGGCTAGCCTCTGGCTTAAACTCAATAGTACTTTGCTGCTGATGTAGTACTTTATTTATACTAAGGAAAATATGATCATTATTACTGCCGCCTGGCTGGCTAAAGCCGGAAAAGAAAACGAACTTAAAAACCACTTAATCAATATGGTAAAAGAAGTACGTAAAAGAGAACCAGACTGCGCTCTTTATACCTTGCAGGAAAACCCCAAAAACCTTCGCGAGTTCCTGTTTTACGAGCAATACAAAAATGAGGCCGCTATTAACCTGCACACCAATACGCCGCACTTTAAGGCTTTAATGGAAAATACAAAAAACTTGATTGAAAACGATGTAGAGGTAAAATTTTATAATTTTATTTTTTAATAAACATAAATAAATGGCCAAAATCTTGGTTTGTCAACATGTCCCGCATCAAATTTTAGGAACGCTCGATCCGCTCTTTAAAAAAAACGGCTTTCGTATTCGCTATGCCAATTTTAGCCGTTTCCCCGATTTAAAACCCGATTTACAAGGCTACAACGGCCTTGTGTTATTAGGCGGCCCCATGAATGTGGACGAAACCCACAAACACCCACATCTTAATTATGAAATTAAATTGATAGAAATGGCCCTTAAAAAGGATATCCCAATTTTAGGTATTTGTTTAGGAGCACAACTCATTGCCAAAACATTGGGCGCACCAGTTTCTAAAAACCATGAAAAGGAAATTGGCTGGCATGATGTTAATTTTACACAAGAAGCCAGTGAGGACCCTCTGTTTAAATTCTTTGAACCCTGTGAAAAATTATTTCAGTGGCATGGATACGCGTTTGAAACACCTAAATCGGCAGTGCGACTAGCCAAATCTGCCCTCTGTCCTAACCAGGCTTTTCGCTATGGATCTAAAGTATACGGGCTACAATTTCATCTCGAAGTTGATAAAGCACTGATTAATCGATGGCTCACAACGCCCATGCATTGTGAGGAATTAAAACAATTACGTCACAAACCCAATCCCGAGCAAATTTTAGAAGAAACCGATGTCTGCCTTGGACGATTAAATACTATTAGCCAGCATACTTTTGGCCAATTTATCAAACTTTTTGGAGATAAGAAAAAACGCGGCGTTCTTCCCTCACGGTGAACTTGCATTATTGTCGAATCGTATCAATCACAATACCTGAAGATTCTATAGGCTTTAGCCGGCGACGACCCACCAGGCTAATAGTCTCATTCTCATTCAGCACAAAAATCTTTAATCCCTGAAACGGCTGATAACTAGCCGCCAGCACTGTCACCGTTTCATCGCCTAAGGCTAATGTATCTCCCACATGAAAAATAAATTCGTCATAGCCATAAAAATCGATATCGGATTCTTGGGTTTCTAAATCCACAACCCCTCTATCGACAAGACGAGTCCCTTTTGAAGTTGTTGTTTCGGTATAAGAGACTTGAGCTTCAACATCAATAAAGCCATCGCCATTGCTAAAGCGAACAAGACCTTCTTGACTCCCGTTATGGACAAGGGGATTTTTATTTTTACCGTAATAGCCGGTTACTTTATACAAGATGAACTCGTTTTTCCCATCGCCATTATAATCATCCAAGGCATTTTCTTTGACATAATCAACACCATCGACCTGTACAATTTCACTATTCCACAAATGAATATCGGAACTTGAGGGAAATTGACTGTTATAAAGATCACCTATTGAACCCATACTGTATCCTTTCCGTTTTCAGCCTTATTTTGCGGCAATTGCCTGTTTCTTGTTCACACCATAAGGCCGTAACATACGAAAACATTGTTATTTTTTTCAAAACCGCCCCCTCTATTTTTAAAGATAGCAAGCTTCATGCCAAAAAAAGCACTCGAAATATACCTATCTTTATTTGTTCCCCTAGTGTAGAGCAGGCCCCCTTATGACTACTTTTGCTGATTTAAACTTAAGTGCGCCCTTGATGCAGGCGCTTACCGATCTTAATTATGAAAGCCCTACTGGCATTCAATCGCAGGCACTTCCTATTCTTTTGGGAGAACCCACTGATTTTATTGGATTAGCGGCTACTGGTACGGGAAAAACCGCTGCTTTTTCTATTCCTCTTTTAGAACGCATTGATGTTTCAAAACGCGTGACTCAAGCGCTTGTTTTGTGCCCTACCCGCGAATTAGCCCTTCAGGTGGCTGGACAGATTAATCTTTTAGGAAAACATCTGCATATTAAAGCGCTCCCTATCTACGGCGGGGCCGGTTATCACGAACAGCTTCATGGTCTTAAAGCCGGCGCGCATGTCGTTGTCGGCACTCCCGGCCGCTTGATTGATCATTTGGAACGCAAAACTTTAAAACTGGATAATCTTAAAACCTTAGTTCTCGATGAAGCGGACGAGATGATTTCGATGGGTTTTAAAGATGAACTGGAAGAAATTTTAAAAGCCTCCCCGCGCGAAACCAGCAACATCTGGCTTTTTTCGGCCACCATGGAGCCGCAAGTACGCCGCATTGCCGATACTTATCTTAAAAAACCCAAACATGTGCAGATCAATAAAAAAGAAATGCTCTCAACAACTGTCGAGCAAATTTATTATCTGACCCGCGAGGCCTTAAAGCAGGATGTCCTCTGCAAATTAATTGATGCCGCCGATGATTTTTACGGCATTATTTTTTGCCAAACCAAAGCACTGGTAATGGATTTAACCGAAGCCTTGCGTAATAAAGGCTACAAAGTAGATTGTTTGCACGGCGATAAAAACCAGAACGCCCGCGAATACACCATGCAAGCTTTTCGCAATAAACGCGTAAACATTTTAGTGTGCACCGATGTAGCCAGCCGTGGAATTGACGTGAAGGATGTGACACACGTTATTAACTATTCTATCCCCCGCGAGCTTGATAATTACGTACACCGCATTGGAAGAACCGCCCGCAGCGGAAAATCGGGCTATGCCATGAGTTTAGTAACGCCTTCTAACCGAGGTCTTATCCCGCGGATTGAGAAGATGACCAATAGCCGCATGACCGAAGGCAAAATTCCCAGCGGCAAAGAAATTGCTCAGAAAAAATTGGGTTATATCTTAGCTCCCTTTAAAGAACAAAAGGCTCATGGACGTGTAATGGAACTGTTGAGTGACGAATGGAAACAGGGCCTTGCCGATATGAGCAAGGAAGAAATTGTGGGCCGCTTTTTAGCCATGAAATTTCCGGATTTATTTAAGGAACAAGCCACGCGAGAAGAACGTTCACATAAAAAAGAAGATCATCATAAAGAAGGTAATCGCAGCGACGACCATTCGCATTCAAAACATAAAAAGCACAACAAAAAATTTAAACAACGCCACTACTTTGGTGCCAGCGGCAAAAAGAAACACAAAAAATAACTTTCATTAATAGCACAGGCACATAATGTATGCGCTATCATCGCAAAAACCTTCACTATCATTAATCCACTCAAAATCTCTTACATCTGCCTTCCCTGTAGCTGTACTCATCATACTATCGGTAGACGTCCACTCGTCGCAGGTAAAACCATCCGTTACATCACCAACAACGCTACTCCCACTCCACCAATCTACCGTTAGAGCCGTATCGATAATAGGATCAGAAAACTCTATAGGTTCCGCCAACATGGCAGTCCAGGTATCGGCTATAGCCGCATCCGAATTGGCCGCGTCTAGTATAGGTAAATCTGTTTCTACCCCATAGTTATCCGGCATATTGGAAATTTGATCATCGGTATCAACGCTTAAAAAAGCACGTACACCATTAATGCAGTTTAAGTCGGATAAACTCTGATCGTGTGTGACACGACAAATGAAATCGGCAGCCGTACGTCCTCCAAAATCGGCAGTAAAGGCATCATCCGAGTGAAATAAATAAAGATTACTCATGCTACCAGTTGGTTCTGGAGCTTCTTCGGTAGAGTTTCCTTGGCAACTATAACTTCCTAAATTATTACTAACCCAGGTGACACCTGTATCTACATACTTAAACTGCCACGAACTGGTAGCGGCTGTTGCCCCGAAAATGATATGGATATTCATCGTTCTCACCGAACCACTACTTACTCTTAAACCAAAAGTTCCCCAATATTCGGTTTGATCGGCTGTTGTTTTAAACACCCCATTACCCAACACGATATCGGTGGCCTTAATTCCACTGCATGAAAATGAAAGCTTGGTGGCTCCATTTAAAGAAAAGGCAGTGTACTCACCGCCCTTGCCGCAATAACTATCGGTTGTTAAAGTAACAAAAGAACCACTTCTGCCGGCAATACCAAAAGTACCAGCCAGCCCATTTTGCGCTAAATCCATACCACTGCCACCTGATTCGGTAAAATTACAATTTAAATTGGTGGTATCTACGGTTTTACCTAAAGCTTTAATTGCCGTGGGTGCCGACGTTGCATCCTCTAAACCATTAGCCTGGGCCACAATGTTAAACACTTCTTCAGTAACGGGTAAAATTGCGGCTTCAAGATCTTCCTGAGCTTGTTCTTCGCTTGTAAGAGATGAACCCGAGCCGCAGTGAGCTAAGCCCAAAAAAAGAAAAAATAACGCCATTAAACGAATTTTTGATTGAAACATCATACCCCTCCCCCTGATTAAGATGATCGCTTTATTTTAGAGAATAAAATAAAATAGAAAAGATATATTTAAAAATAATTTCTATCAAAAATAAAACCTATACCCCAACAATGTTACTTGCCAAAAAGAAACACTGCTCATAAACATGCCATATGAATAAAAACAGACTGGAAGCTTTTAGCGACGGAGTACTAGCCATTATCATCACCATTATGGTGTTAGAGCTCACCCCACCACAGGGAACACATCTGGATGCGCTCACCCCTCTTTTTCATACCGTTTTAAGCTACATTTTAAGTTTTATGTATGTGGGTATTTACTGGAATAATCATCATCACATGCTACACACCGTACGCCAGGTAAACGGCCGCATTTTGTGGGCCAACTTACATCTGCTTTTTTGGCTATCTCTTTTTCCGTTTGCTACCGCCTGGATGGGTGAAAATCATTTTGCCCCCACCCCCGTGGCTCTTTATGGAGGGGTGTTGTTTATGGCGGGACTTTCTTATTATATTTTATCGCGTAGTCTTATTAAACTGCATGGAAAAGATTCCACCTTGGCCAAAGCCGTGGGAAAAGACGTAAAAGGCTTATTCTCGCAAGCCCTGTACGCACTAGCCATCCCGCTTTCGTTTGTAGAGCCCTGGGTGGCCTTTGCCATTTACTTAAGCGTGGCCTTTATGTGGATTGTTCCCGATCAACGTATAGAAAAAGTTTTAAACGGTTAATCAAAAAAAATATCATTTTATAACTTCGGCGTTTGTTAACCACAACACATCTAATGTACCATACTCACCTTCTATTTTTACTTTTTCGTGATTAATGGTGGCATTAATGTTTTTGCCAATCAGGGGTTCACATTTTATTTTATCTTGAGGCCACAGGGCCATTTCTTCCAATTGGCCGTCTTCCACAAAAAAACAGTTGGTATGATAAAGACCTTTTTCTACTCGTGAAATACGACCTTTTATGGTCATAGGCCAAGTTACCGCATGGGCGTTAAAGGCTATAAAAAGTAAAGAAACGAGTATTATAATGGTACGCATAGATCCCTTTTAAAAATTAAACATAATAAAATCAAGCGTCTTCACATCATAATCCCGCCCTGTAAAAAATGACGTATTGCGTCATTTTTGTATTTACATTTGCTTAGCACTTACGGTAAGACGCGCGCATGGGCACAAATACAAATACTTATCAGGCACAGATTTATCAAGGGTTGCAGGGTTATAAGGTTAATATAGAACTACCACCTTCGCCCCTTGTGGAGGCGTTAGATACGGGAGACTTTTGTCCTTTAGATGACAATTTGGAAACCTGCGATATTGACCCTTTGGGCTTAAGCACCGAAATAGAAACTTTTTTAAAGCATATTCAGTACAGTACCGATGTGCAGCTTACCTATTTTAGCGTTAACAAATACACACATACCTTAACGGCAGGGTTTTACGATGGCACATACAGCTACGAAGTGACTGATCACTATACCAACGAAAACTTTGACTGCAGTGTTGATAGCATTGTTTACAACAACGGAAATGAAACCGTGACCTTAACGGGCAATATCCCCCCCGTTTTTAGCAGTATTTTATGGGTTGGACTTAGTATTTACGACATACAAGGCTTGTATCAATGGCAATGCATGACAGCCGATTCTATGGTTCCCATTTCTCCCATTGGGCTAACCGTACTTCCTCCACAAAACATGGTAATGGATTGCGTGAACATGACCATCGATCCCGATACACTTCCTGCAGGTACAGTTCGTAATACCACCACGGTTTTACAAAAATGCCCGGCGTGGATTATTTCGGTAAACGGGAAAAGATAATTACATTCATTTGACAGGATTCATGCGTTTAGATACACAAATTCTCTAAGGAGACCCTGCATGAAATCATTGTTCCGTTTTTCTTTAATAGTAATTTGTTCCACTTTTTCTAGCTTTGTAAACGCAGCAACATTTACTCCGACGACAGCTGACGAATTTCAAACAGCGCTGACCACAGCCGAAGCAAATGGCGAAGATGATACTATCGAATTGCCGGCAAGCACAATAAATGTATCAGATAAGGCCGGGGATACTACCTTTACATTTTCATCAGCCGAAAACTTTGCACTCACAGTTACCGGCGAAAGTACCGAAACATCCATATTGGCTGGTGGTGGAGCTACCGATACCGTTTTAAGGATCAACATGACGGGTAGTGGCGATATATCGTTAACAAATCTGACAATTCAAAATGGTTTTGATACCGTTACCCCGGGAGGAGCTAGCTTTTCGAGCCAGGAAGGAAGTATTACTGTAGATGCCGTTACATTTTCCGATAACGTTGGTTTAAACGGTGGTGGATTAGCTGCAACCACAGACACGGGAGATATTTCGATCACAAATTCCACTTTTGAAGGTAATGCAGCCAGCGGTGAAGGTGGTGGTTTTAATATTCTTTCAGCTACCGGAGGAACCTTGACCGTGGAAAACGTCGATGTAACCGACAACGAAGCAACAGGTAGCTATGCCGGTGGCCGCATTAATTGCCGTGGTACATGCAACATATCTAACACAACATTTACAGCAAACTCCATCACGATCGGACCTGCCGTTAGCACAGGAGGCTTATCGGTTTTTGGTAATAGTGCTACAATCACCCTCGATACGTTAACGATGAGCGATAATATTAGCGGTTCCGATTCGGGCGGATTAAACTTAGACCTTACCGATACTTCACTCACTCTTTCCAATTCTACTTTCGAAAACAATGAAGCCCCCACGTCGGGTGGAGGCGTAAAAGCGAGGGTTGATGGGGGTAGCCTTACTTTATCGAATAACACTATTTCAGGCAACAGTGCCGACCTTGTGGCTGGTGGCATTCTTGTAAGCGGACTTAACGGTGCCGATATTGTTTTGGAAAATAACATTATTGCCGAAAACACATCGGCCGATACCGAAGGTGGTGCTAGCATTTCTACCGATGGCGACATTATTTTGGTGAGCAACGTTATTGCCGATAACACATCCGCATCCGATGGTGCCGGAGCAACACTTTCCAGCGAACAAACGCTTACCGTAACCAACAACACTATTGCCAACAACACTTCTGGCGATCAGGGTGGCGGGCTTTTTGTTTTGCTGGATGCAAACGACGTTACCATCAACATTTATAACAACATCATCCGCGGCAACACCGCCACCAACGAAGGTGACGATATTTTTGTAAGCCCCGGCATCTTTACTTACACGGTAAATTTATTTAACAACAACTTTACCGAATACTGCGCCTCTACCGATTGTGATTTAGCTTCTCTGGGCGATAATCAGGGTAATAATTTAGATGTAGACCCTCTTTTTACCGACCCCACTAACGGAGGCTACGCCTTACAATCAACATCGCCTATGATTGACGTAGGCGATGATGCTGCACCCGAATTACCCACCGATGATATTATTGGCACCCTGCGCAGCGAAGGCAGCGCACCCGATATTGGGGCTTATGAATTTGATCAGGCGGATACCAGCGGATCCTCCGGGGGCTGTCAGCTTAGAAACTCTGAAGCACCCTTTCCTGCCGTTTTTCTTGTTTTTATTTTAGGAATAACGTTATGGAGAATTCGCAAAACTCTTAAAGCTTAAATTATTTTTTCACGCTTGCTTCATAGCGTTTAAAATCATCTTTAAGGCGCGAGTATATCCATTGGATTACTGCAATATCGTCCAAATAACCGAGCGTAAAAATAAAATCGGGAATAAAATCGGCAGGATTCACAAAATAAATAAGGCCACCGATAAGACTCATCACCGTTTTAGCTGGCAATTTAAAACGACCACGCGCTACATCACCCACCATTTTAATCATGAGGGTAAGATTAGAACGTACAACGCCCACTTTGCCGGAATTGGCATTTAATTTTTCCTGCGCTTTGACTACCAAAGCTTTAATCCAGTGCAGATCTCTATTTTGCTCCATATGTTGCCTCTTCTATTTCATTCAAACGCTTTCCCGCCAACATCCCGCAGGCTGAATGGCGCGCATTCCCTACTGAGTAACGTCTTACAATAGGCACTTTTAAATCCTGCAACATCATTTGAAAGGCTTTGCGCTCGGCATCATCCGCTCTTTTATAGCCTTGTGGACGTGCATCATTCACATCAATTAAATTTAATTTGTAGGGCGTGTCGCCCATTAGTTTTTTGAGCGCCTCTACTTCATCCATTCCGGAATTAAAACCCCGGATGAGCACCCAGGCCAACGTTAAGCGCTCTTTTCTTTTAGCACCATATGCTTTTAGCACTGTAGCCAATTCTTCCAGCGAATACCCAGCAGCCACAGGGAGCATCTGCTTTCTTTTTTCGAGAACCGCGGATGTGAGTGACACAATAAGACGATAAGGATGATTTTCTTCGGTATATTTTTTAATTTGTGGCACCAAACCTACAGTAGAAATGGTAATATTTTTAGAATCAACACGACATCCACTGGGCGAATTTAAGAGCTGCGCTGTTTTGATAACATTGGCGTAATTATTAAACGGTTCACCCTGCCCCATAAACACGGCACCACTCAAGCGCCCATCCGTTTCAGCCCTAATTTGCCAAAATTGAGCGATCATTTCCCACACTTCCAAATTACGTTTAAATCCCAAACGCCCCGTAGCGCAAAAATCACACTTCATGGCGCAACCCACTTGGGATGAAAGGCACACCGAATAATGCCCCGGCTTTAAAAGAGGAATTTTTACCGCTTCAATGAGTGATCCATCGTGCGATTCAAACAAATAGCGCACACTTTTATCGGCCGGGTCTTCGATCCGTTCGATAATCTTGAGTAATGATGTATCCAAATTTTGAGATAAAACTTCCTGCAAACTTTTACGAATAGGACGACGCAGCGTAAAATCCATTTTGCCGTCTCCTAAAACATGCGCCTGCAGACGCGAGGCTTCGGCAAGCGTGATACTTTGTGGTAAATCCTGAGTTATATTGACAAGATCTTGAGGCAATAAACTAAAGAGATGAGGTTTCATGTTTTTAGAGGCACAAACTCAATCTGCTGCTCTACCATGCGGTTAAAGAGTGTAAGCAGAATATCGTGCGGCTTGCCTTCTCTATCGCCCTTAGGTTCAAAATAATCAAGGATATGATGAATAGCCTCAATGGTAGAATAACAATAGGGCTTGGGCTGTTTACGTATTCTAAAAGAAGATGGTTTGGGTGGTGTAAAACAAATGGTGGGCAATTGTTGAAGGTTGCGACTTAACTTCACTGTTTTTTTAGCCGTAGCCCATGTTCCATCCACCACAAAAATAACTTTTTGTTTTGTCTTCTCTTCTTTTTTAACCAAAACCGATAAATCACAAGCCTCATTCCCCGGATACAAAAGAAAACAATCATTCTGTGGATCTGTAATAATTTTATTCACTTCAATATTATCACTATAATCGTGCCCGGTAATTAAACGTGAATTTTTAAGACACAAATGCGCCATACGGCCTGTGGCAATCTTACGCTTGTTTTCGATGGGATGAATAAGAATAACAAACTGCATAGAACTATCCACCGGCGTTATCAGTCCACAATAACATAAAGCTTTTGGCCGACGACAAAAGTAGCAATTATCTCTCAGCATATTTAAGCTTTATCGGGTGGAACAGAAAAAATTTCAGCGTAAAAATCGGAAAGTGTTTTATAAAGATGCTGTGATCCCGTTAAGCGGGCAACCACAACAGCAATCAAGCAAGCCAGCATAACCGGTAACAACATATGATGATCGTTGGTCATTTCAAAAACAATAATAAAGCTGGTCATAGGAGCCTGAATAGTTCCAGCCAAAAAAGAAGCCATCCCAATTAAAGCAGCACTGGCTAATGAAACATGAAGAACGCCAGCCAGAATATTACCAATAGCCGCCCCAACTGCCAAACACGGGGCAAAAATACCAGCTGCCAAACCGGACCAAAACGTCATCAAAGTGGCAATGATTTTTGTGAGGGGGAATAATATTATACCCTTCACAGTTTCTCCCTCCAACAATTGCTTAGCCACAGTATTTCCAGGCCCCATTACATCTGCATGAGACAAGCTGGCAATACACACCAATATCAAACCACAGATAAACGGCCACGCATAAATCCATTTAGTTTTGGTTATATTTTTCTGAACAAATCTTTGTCCCTTCCACAAACACGTAGAAAACCATGCCCCACACAATCCCGATACAATAGCGATAAAAACAATTGCAGTAAGCGACAAATCGCCCCCCGAAATTAAATTACCAAAATAAAAATAATCGCCAGTAAATGCTTTTGCTGTAATAGCCGCTACAATAATGGCAATCAGTACAATTTCTTTCATACTGGTAAAAACATCTGACGAAAGTTCTTCGATAGCAAAAGCAACTCCCGCTAAAGGCGTGTTAAAAGCAGCCGCCAAACCAGCCGCTCCTCCCGCTACCACAGCCGAACGCATGTCAAATTTTAAGCCTGTAAAACGACGAACAAAAGTAAGGGAAAGGCAAAAAACACACATGGCAATATGAACTGTTGGTCCTTCACGTCCTGTAGAAGCTCCCACAGCAATTGCGGCCAACAACGCCATAGACTTAACTAAAAGAGTAGGAAAAGAAATAAGAGGAAACAATCTTTTTTCGGTACCCGGTTTAAAATGGCGAGCCGCATATACAGCCTGAGGGATCCCAGTGCCGGCTGCAAAGGGCGCAAATCTTTTAATCAATATTACAATAATCAAAAATGACAGTGGCGTTACGAGCCAAACATAAGGGCCAATTGTTACAAAATCGAGACGATGAGATAAAACAATCTCGAATAAACGCATAAATTCCACGCAAACAATTCCCGTTAAAATAGCCGCACCAATATAAGCACATGCCTCTATACTGTGCCTAGAAAACAAATTTAAGAATGCCTTTTTAATATTATCCATCAACCTTTTACCTTTATACCTTTTTTAACCAAGGCATCACGTAAAATATCTCTCTTGTCACCTTGTATTTCAACAATTCCTCCCTTTGCGCCAATAAGAGACGTACCGCCCGCCCCACATTTCCTTTTTAATTCGGTACAGAGTTCCTTTAAAAACTTCTCGGCTCGCGGCAGCTCATCAATAACCGTCACAGTCTTGCCGCCACGGCCAGCTTTTTCAATGCGTAATTTGGCGGTAATTTGATTCAGAACCACTGTTTCATCGGCTACACAAACACATTCCGAAATTAACTCCTTACACTTGGGGCATTGTTTATTCAGTGCTGGATCGGTTGAATACACCAGGCGCGTATTGTTCATATTCATGGTCTAGAGCTCCTAAAAAATGAAGTCAAGAAAACGCACAGGTTTTATTTGCCTTTTAGAGCAAGGACTCGTAGAGTACAGCCCATGAAAAAAATCATCTTTGCCTTCTTGGCTTTAATATCATTTAACGTTCACGCTCAAATCCCTACAGCACCCTGGGCGCAACAAATGTCGGCAGAACAGGAAATTAACATCCCTAACGGGCCAAAGGTTACCAGCAAAATTTACGTTGATAACGGCAAAGTACGCGTGGATGTAAATGCCATGGGCATGCAAATGAGTAATATTACACGTACCGATAAAAATTTAATGTACATTATCATGCACACACAAAAAATGGTAACCACCATGCCTCTAACTCAAAAGGATACCGATAGCGCCATGGCTTTTGACACAAAAAACTTAAAATTTGAACTTGTAGGTGAAGGAACTATGGAGGGCGTACAGTGTGACAAATATAAACTCAATTATGCTACCAGCCGCCCCATGATTTTCTGGATTAACAAAGCTAACCGTACTCCTGTTGTAATGGAATCGGAAGCGGGCGATATGAAAATTATCTGGCGTAACGTGGTACCCGGCCCGCAAGATGCTTCTCTTTTTGAACCGCCTGCCGGCTACCAGGTAATGAATATGCCCTCTATGCCGGGCGCCCCCTCTCCATCCACTCCACCAGTAGGACAATAAATATATGATTGTTGCTACCCAAATTCGTGTTGGTCAAATTTTAAAAATTAACAACAATCTTGTGCGCGTTTTAAAAGTGCAGCACATTACACCTGGTAAAGGTAATGCGGTAATCCAAACCGAAGTACGCAATTTAAAAACTAATAATAAAGACAATATCCGTTTTCGATCGGCCGAAACGGTAGAACAAGTAAGTGTAGCCACACGCAACGTTAATTTTTTATACCAAGATGGCAACACCTTTCATTTTATGGATCCGGCCAGCTTTGAGCAGGTAGAAATTGGTCAGGATATATTGGAAGAAGTTTTGCCTTACCTGGTACCCGAAGGTACTATTACGGTTTCTACTTACGAAGGCACACCTGTAGCAGTAACTCTTCCCCCAAAGCTCACTTTTGAAGTTGCCGAATGCGACCCACCCTCTAAAGGAAGCGCCGGCGCCTTTAAAGACGCCAAACTCATCAATGGATTAATTGTAAAAGTGCCCCTCTTTATTAAAGCAGGCGATGCCATTGTGGTAAGCACCGAAACGGGCGATTACATGGAAAAAGGCTAAGCTTAATTGCCCGGATCCCAATAAACAATAGAACCTAATTTTCCTTTTACCGCTATAGAAGCTTGATACCCCTCTTTTACTTCTAATGCTTCTACTTGATAACCCGCAACTTTTTGAGGATTTTTAGAGAGCCCCCCTGCCAACCCTACTCCTTTAGCTTTAACAATGGCTTCCTTTTGAGTCCAAAGCGTAAAAAAGGAATTGGTTTGATTGGCTTTGGGTAAATTTTGAATAAACTCACATTCCTTTTTTGAAAAATATCGCTCAGCAATTTTACCAACACTGACTTTGCGCATTTTTTCTACATCCACGCCCAGCGGTTGATTTAGGCTAATCGCCAAAAGAGCTAAATTGCCAGAATGAGAAATATTAAAGTGGAGTGGCAAACCTTTTAAGCTGGGTTTCCCCCATTTATTTTTAACAAAAACAAGAGAGGTTTTTGGCAAATAATGTTGTAAAATTTCGTGAAAAGCTTTTTCAACTTTTTTACGGTCTTTATGGCTAAAAGGAAGACTCCACACATGCACTTGATTGGGCTTAATCTCAAGATAACTCATACTTAAGCCTTATTCCAGCTTGCATCATTCGTCAAAACTAATTATCCCATAAACATGATCCAGTTTTTCTTTGAGGGCCCGCTTTATTACAAATCCCTCCGCGACGATATTATGGCGGCCACCACCAGCGTGGATATTGAAATGTATTACTTTGCCAGCGACAAAACAGGTTGGGAATTTGCCGAACTTCTAAAAAAAAAGGCTCAACAAAATGTTAAAGTGCGCCTCTTATGCGATAAACTGGGTTGCCAATCATCATCATCCGATCTTTTTGACGATTTAAAAGCCGGTCAGGTAGAAGTTAAATTTTACAACCCACCCCTAACTCCACAAAGACCCTCGTGGCATCGTAACCATCGTAAAATGATGATTATCGATAAAAAAATAGGATTTCTGGGTGGTTTTAACATTGGGTCGGAATATTTTATAGATGACAATGGTCGTGCCCCCTGGCGCGATACGGGTATCAAGTTTGACATTCCCGAGCTGGTACAAGAAATGTTTTTTTACTTTGGCGATGTGTGGAATCACAATAAACTGTCTCTAAAAAATTTTTGGTATAAATCAAAACCTCCTGTTTGGGAAAAAGGCCCCTTTCATCTGGCATCCTCAAAAGGATGGCGTCGACAAAATGCTATTCGCGCCGAGTATGACCGGGCTATTCGTACCGCTAAAGTTAACATTTTGATTACAAACCCTTATTTTGTCCCTAACAGGCGCCTGGCCCGTTTACTGCGTTTTGTTGCAGCTTCGGGAGTTGATGTACGCATTCTAACAGCCGGCATTAGCGATATTAAACTGGTTAAATGGGCCTCCCAATCAACCTACACTCGTTTTTTAAAGTCGGGGGTTAAAATTTACGAATATCAAAACCGTGTGTTGCACGCCAAAAGTGCAGTTATTGACGGAACATGGTTTACCGTAGGCACCTCTAATTTTGATTATTTAAGTTTATATAAAAATTTAGAAATTAACTTTTTTGGGCAAGATGCAAGCTATGGAGAATTACTAGTAAATCAATTTAAAATTGATTTGGAATCGGCACATGAAATTACATTAGCCCAATGGAAAAAACGCCCATGGTGGCAAAAACTTATTGAAAAATTTGCCTATTTTTTTAGAAAATGGATGTGACATAAACTTACGCAGCATTTAGCACCTGCTGCACGGTAATAAGTAGTTTTTCTAAAGATACCGGTTTGGGCAAATAGGCTTTAGCCCCCATCGAAAGCCCCTCTTCAATTTCTTCTCTAGCACCTTTTGCGGAAATAATAATAACCGGTATGGAGGAGTCATTTTTAAAATAACGACATAACTCGTAGCCATCGGGTGATGGCATCATCAAATCAAGCAAAATAAGATCTGGAGCTTCTTTTTCCATTTCCCATAATCCCGAAAGCCCGGAGTCGGCTTCCACCGTGTGATACCCCGCCTTTTGCAAATTAAATGCAAAGCACTCTCTAATATCGGCATTGTCGTCCACAATTAAAATTTTACACATCCCTACCTCCTTTATGGAGAGTCCTTCAACTGGGTGACAAGTCTGTGACCATCTCGAAAAAGATGTGTAACCTTCCATCAAAAAAGACTATAATAAATACTTATTTATGACGCGTATAGCCCCCGGTTTAGAACAACTCATGGATCCCAACCAACTCACGTTTTATCTTACGTTGGGGACGGTTATTCATGAAATTCCCATCCGTCGTGTGGGTATGGACTTTTTAATTTTGGATTTCTCTCCACAACTTAAGGGAATGGATTACGTAAAAGGCTATGTGGTAGCCAAAGATGGCCGCGGCATTATCCCTATAGAATGTAAACTCACACTCGAGAAAACAGATGATGGCAAAATAGATATCTTGATGTTAAAAATGAACCCTGCCGATCTCAAACTTGTTAATCAGCGCGAGTTTTATAGACTGGCTAACGCGGCTCGCGATAAAGCCACTGTATTATCGGCCGAAGGACAAAGTTATACTGTAGATATTATAAATATAAGTGCCGGTGGGGTTGGATTTACAACTTCCGAGTTTTTAAGTTCGGCCCCCGTGTACCAAATTACCTTTCCCCTATGGAACACCGAAACCAAAATCAATTTGGCCATCAAGGTTGTGTTTTACAAAAAGAAAAAAAACGCAAACGACCCCTGTTACCATGGAGCACAGTTTATTAAAAACCAGTCCCTTACATCTTTTCCGGTACTCACCAAAAACGATCAGGAAAAAATAATTCAATCTATTAACCGACGCTTGCTCGATTTGCGCAAAATTAAAGACGACTAATATACTACTTAAGTCCCTCTTCCTCAAAAGACTTGAGGGTAGCTGGGCGTTCTTTTATACGTACCATATAAGATACCAGCTGAGGCCAGGCACTTAAATCTACCTTTAAATAATTGGCCCAGTTGCATACCGTAAACAAATAAGCATCGGGAGCGGTATAATTTTTTCCCATCAAAAAATCATTTATTTCAAAATGGTTTTCTAAAAAAGAAAAGCGATCTTTTAAATTTTTAACCGCAATTTCTTTATAGGCCTGCGGTGTATCCGGCTTCCATAAAGGACCAAAACCTTTATGCATCTCGGTAGCCACAAAATTAAGCCACTCCAATGTTTTGTAACGCTCCCAGCTTCTAGCCTTGGCTATTAAGCCGGCATCCGGCTTTTGATCGGCTAAATACTGTAATATTACGGCGGCCTCCGTTAAAATATCACCGTTATCCAATTGCAATACGGGAACCGCCCCTTTAGGGTTAACCGCTTTAAAATCTTGGCCATTACCGTATGTTTTTTGGCGTAAATCGGTGCGTACCAAATCAACTTTGATATTTAATTCGTTAACAAGAATATGGGGAGCCAGCGAACAGGCGCCCGGTGCATAATAAAGTTTCATAAAAAGTCCCCACTTAATTTTTTACCTATTTTTTCAATCACTCCATCCCAATGACCGGGGGAAGGCTGTAAAAAAAACTGCATAGTTGAAAACCAAGCATCTGTATAATTTATTCCAGCTTTAGGTCCAAAATAATAGGGTAAAATAACCCACGCTTTTTTCCCCAAAGCACCTGTCAGGTAAGCTGTAGCCGTATTGATGGAAATGACAAGATCCAAATTTGAAACCAGCGCTGCAACACTGTCTATATCATTCCATAAATCCAAATCATCCCAATGGTGAAGGGTTTGTTTAAACTCCCGCTCTATAAATTTTCTTTCCTTTACGGTATCTCCATACTGCAAATTGATAAAATCGAACTGTGTATTTTTTAAAACATCCCCCCACCAATCAATTTCGGTAGAAAACTTAGACCTGGTGCTACTACCCAAATCAATCCCCTTACTCGTCCAGCTGATGCCAATTTTGGGTTTATTCCCCAGGAAATTTAGTCGGCTTTTCCAAAAGGCCGTTTTATGGGCATCAGCTTTAAGGTAGGCTTCTCCCGGAAAGGGAGAATATAAATTCAGGCTACCCACAGGAATTTGATAATCAATTTTTTTGTCTTTTGCCCATACCGAGGAACCATCATCGGTCCTGGCCCTTACCTGTGCCTCCGGGAAGTTTTTTTCAAAAAGAGTAACAAGTTTGGGATGACATTCTAAATAAGTTTGTGAAGCCTGACTCACCACCTGTTTTAAGCAGGATGAAAAAAAAATCTCATCCCCCAACCCCTGCTCACCATATATGAGTATTTTTTTATCTTTTAAGGGCTCGCCCATCCATCGAGGCTGAATATAAGCCCGCATCCACTCAAAGCCCGGCGTTTTAAGCCGCCATTCGTAATCGGGCCAGGCGCGTTTAAAATCTTGCAGCAAAATTAAAATTTGTGCCCGGTTTACATAGGCCTCGGCCAAATTAGGCTTTTGCTTTAAAGCCCTGTCATAACAGGCCAGTGCGTCTTCAAAACGGCCCATTTCTTTAAGCGTAATTCCCTTGTTAAACAAAATTTCAACGGTGGGCTCTCCTATCAGTTCAATTTTTTCATAACATTCAAGTGACTTCTCCAAATGATTTAAATCTTTAAAAACAATTCCCAAGTTATTTAAAACCAATATATTTTGCGGATTAAGACTTAAGGCGTGCTGGTAACTTTCAAGCGCCTTGTCAAACTGGGACGCTCTTTTTTGAATATTGCCCAACTGAACCCACAAGGAAAAGTTATCTGGAAATATTTTGAGCGCCTCCCTACATACTTTTTGAGCTTCACTAAAGCGCGCCTGGGCCGCATGATTTTGCGCCAAATTAAGATGGGCATCTAAAAATAAAGGATAAGCCCGGATGGCCTTTGCAAAAAAATCGGAGGCCTCCTTTTTACGATTTTGTTTTTCCCGCAAAATTCCTAAATTATTGAGTGCCGAGGCATTGGGCTTTTTATCGGTAAGGGCAATTTTAGAATAATATTCTTCGGCTTTATCCAGCTCGTTTAAACCTAAGTAAGCATTTCCCAATGAATTATAAGCCTCATCCAAAGATGGATTGATTTGCAATGCCATTTGCAAAAAAGTTAACGATTCTTCAAAGCGGCGGTCCTGACATTGAAGTGTTCCCAATAAAAAAAGCGCCTGTGCATTGTGAGGATCTTTTTCAAGAATAGCCTGATACAATGACTCGGCCCTGGCAAAATCACCCGTTTTATGAAGTGCAAAAGCTTTTTCCAACATTGCATTCATGCTTTATCCTTTAATAATAAACTACGCGCCATATCTACAACCTCCTGCGGCCCTGTAAGAGTTAGAATATCTCCCTCCTGAAGCAATTCATTACCAGACGGCATAACAACACTACCGGTTTTGCGCGTAATAGCGACAACAGTAGCGCCAGTTAAGGCTCTCAAATTAAGCGTCGACAGGGTTTTATCAAAAGCCGGGCTTTGTCTGGTAACGATCACACTTTCCAAAACCCCCAAACCGGGCAAAAGATTGCTAAGTTGCGGAGATTGTAAAGACATGTTGGAAGGCAGGCGCGAGGATAGAGCTTCTATCACCACCTGTGCCCCGGCTTTCACATGCCCCTGCAAATTTCCCACATTGCGCCAGAAAATAACGGCAATCACAAAAAAACTCATCCCAAAAAGAGAAAGACTGAAGGATAAAGGCACAAAGGGCTGGGTTAAAGCCAGAAAAGGCATAGCGGCAATGGCCAGGATCACCATCTGAATACTCACCACAAAAGCCTTGCGCGGCGTGGCAGCCTTATCCATGGAACCTTCTTTTGCCACAGGCAATATTTTGCTGGACATGGCCACGCCTAAACTGCCAGCGCAACGGATAATGCCCAACACAAAAGGAAAACCCAACACGACACACAAGAACAAAACCAACCCTTTTACCCAAACAAGAGAAAGGGGAAAATAAGGCACAATCAATGCCGTTAAGGCATGAAAATAATACGATACCCCTATAATAAAGCCGGCCAGAATTATCACATCCAATACACACAAACCAATAAGACGTTTAATACGCGAATTGATACCTGGCAAATTGTCGGTAATCTGAAACTCGTGAATCCAAGAACCATAGAGAGACAAAAAAGTATGAAACGAGGCAGGCATGATTTTATCAATAAAATGCACAAAAGGAACCGAAGCTTTAATCAATAACGGTGTAGTGAGAGCAGTGATGCATGATACAGCGATCGCCACCGGATACAAAAAATCGCGCGTAGCTCCAGTGAAAAGGCCCATGGCAGCCAAAATAAAGGAAAACTCGCCGATCTGCGTCATACTCATGCCAGCCCTAATGGACGTGGAAAAACTGAACCCCGATAAAAAAGACCCCATGGAAACCCCCACAAACTTGCCTACAATCACAATCAGCACAAAAACCGAAATCATCTGCCAATGTTTCATCACAAGAACAGGATTAAAGAGCATCCCAACCGCCACAAAAAATACGGCGCCAAACATATCACGCACGGGGCGCACCATATGCTCCACTTTTTTCCCTTCGCCCGATTCGGCAATAAGAGCACCCGCCAGAAAAGCACCCAAAGCCACCGAGTAACCCAGCTTATGCGCCAGAAGAGCCATCAAAAAGCAGATACCGATACTGGTGACCAGAGTAATTTCGGATCGGTTAAAACCCACAATCACCCTCATCAAACGAGGCAAAAGCCAAACACCCACAACAAGAGTAAAAACCAGAAAATGTGCCAGCGAAAGTCCAGCACGCATCAAATCAAGAGGATTTATAGAAAAACCCGCCGAAAAAGTGTTTAAAACAGCCAAAAGCAGAATAGCAATGACATCCTCAAAAATAAGCACACCAAAAACCAAATCCGATATTTTTCCGCGTATATTTTTTTCCTCAAAAACTTTTGCGATAATGGTAGTACTGGATATAGCAACAATAGCTGCCGTATATAAACTTTCGGTTCCTGTTAACCCAAATAGGCGGCCGGCAGCATAACCCAGCCACATCATAAAACTCGATTCAATCAACCCCACAAAACCGGTGGTGGGAGCAAGCTTGATAACTTTGGTAATACTTAATTCAAGCCCAATAGAAAACATGATGAGGATAACTCCCAGCTCCGAAAGCGTATGAATCACACGGCTGTCGGCCACCAGAGGAATAGGGACATGCGGCCCCACCAGCATACCGGCAATAATATACCCCAACACAACAGGTTGTTTAAGTTTATGGCAGATAATGGTGGTAAGCCCTGCAACGGCCAGAACCAGAGCCAGATTTTCTAGAAAAAGATAGGGATTATCCATAAGGCATGTTAAATTAACATCTCTTAAAAGTGCATACAAGGAGTGATAAACCCCATGTTGATTTTTTTAAAAATATATATTCCTCTTTTTGGATTGCTGGCTCTGATGGCCGTTTTTATTTTGCCTGTGTGGCGCATCTATCGCCAGACCGGTAAAAATCCCGTCATTTTCAACCGCCAAGATAATGCCCACAACTTTGTCAGCCGAACTCTTTTTTTTCTGGTGCTGGCAACAGGACTCATACTCACTTTATTTAGTTTCTCATATAAACACTATTTATATCTGGCACCGATCGGTTACCTGCAAACCAAACCCGTTTTTATTACCGGTTTTATTCTGGCACATATTTCTCTTATTTTAACCATGGTGGCTCAATACCAGATGAAGAGCTCCTGGCGTGTTGGCATCGATCACACCACCCACACAGATCTCATCACACACGGACTTTTCAGATTTTCACGTAATCCTATCTACACAAGCATGCTCTTTGCCATCCTCGGTTTTTTTATGATGATGCCTAATGCCCTAAGTTTACTTATTTTAGGTGTGGGAATTGTAGTCATTAATATTCAGATCAGACTAGAAGAAGAGTTTTTGGAAAAATTACACGGCAGTAGCTATAAAAGCTATAAATCTAGTGTTTCTCGTTTTGTGGGGCTGCCTGTATCCAAAAATTAGCGTAGCAGTGGCTACAATGAACACTTATCGGCCATTTGGTCTGCTGACGGCTGATTTCATAGAAAACATCGCAATCCGGACACGTTCCCTCACCTTTTAACACAGTACCTTCTACCGACTGTGTTAAAAAAAATGCCACAATACCACCCAAAAAAAATCCCGGAACCAACACAAAATGGGCAATAGGAATAAATATACAAAAAAAGGCAATTAACCAAAAAAACAATAACCTGCTTAAAGCCCGTTTTATTCTTTCGGAGGGTAAATAAGTTTCACATACGGCTTCTCCTTCTGTTTTTTTACCTGAAGGAGATTCAAATAAAAGAGGCATGGCAAATGTGGATGGCATATTAAACAAGACCGGAGGTATCGGCCTGATGCACTGAACCCAAAGCTCGCCCTAAAAAATGGCCCCCCAAACGGGCCATGGTATCCGGATTATCGGTAGCATAAACCTGAAGAGTTCCTTGCAAGGCTGATGGGGACGCTATTTTATTTTGGATTAAAATTTCTTTTAAAGCTTGGGCCGTTTCGTGGGCCGAATCAACAAGCGTTACTTTATTTCCCATGCATTTTTGAACCGCGTTTTTTAGCAAGGGATAGTGTGTACAACCCAAAATAACCGTATCCGGATTTTGAGTTTTTTTAAGGGGGGCAAGATATTTCTCGAGAACCAAATCAACAATATCACCTGTTAACCAACCTTCTTCGGCAAGAGATACCAACAGAGGACAAGCTACACCAAATACTTGGTGCTTATTGGATAAACGATGCAGGGCCTTTTTATACGCTTCCGACTTAATTGTACCTTCAGTCCCCATCACCCCAATAGAACCGCTTACAGTAGCTTTATGGGCTGCCAATGCCCCCGGTTCAATCACACCCAGTACCGGCACACTAAATTTTCCCTTTAAATATTCTAAGGCGTGAGCTGAAGCTGTATTGCAAGCCACCACAACAGCCTTCACATTTTGTTCCATTAAAAAGAGAGTATTTTGAATAGAATAACGGGTAACAGTTTCACGCGATTTAGTTCCATACGGAACACGTGCCGTATCACCCAGATAAACAAGATTTTCGTGGGGCAATAATTTTTGAATGGCTGAAAGAACGGTTAGCCCGCCAATACCCGAATCAAAAACCCCGATGGGAGCATCCAGATTTGGCATTATTTCTTTTTAGCTTTTCTTACGGTAGCACGAGCCGTTTTACGGGTGGTGCGTTTTAAACTTTTAACAGGAATGGCTTTTTTGCCGATATGATCCACGTTTTTTTCGATGCTAAAAAGTTTTTTCTCAAGGCTCGAAATTTCGTTACGCAGAGGAATATCCATTATTTTAAGAACGTTTTTTACATTATCACGAATTACTTTTGTGACTTCTTCCTTGGTTTGCATCACTCTGGAAAGGGCCTTTACAAACATATCGCTTTTTAAAAGCTCGTGTACCACTTTGGAATTTAAAATTTCGGAAGTGATCTCTTCTTTTAAGGTTTCACCTTTTTCCAATGCTTCATCTAAAAAACTTTTTAAGTTCATAAAAACCTCTGTGTTGTTTTCTTTTTTTCTCTCTCACCATAAGGGAAGAGAAATAAAAAGGAAGGTTTGAGCTACAGCGATTAGCCAGATAAGTCAATAAAAGAAGGCTTTATTAGGCCGAAAAACGACGCGATGGCCCCGACCGTTCAAAAGTTTCCTCGGTTTTAGTAACCGTATCCGGATCGTAACCACATACCCTATTACGGCCCAAACCCTTGGCCCTGTAAAGCGCGCGGTCGGCAAACAATAATAACTCCTCTTCGGTAGTAGCTCTTTCAGGGAAAGACGACACCCCAATGGAGATAGTCAAATTCTTGTTTTGCCCCCGCTGCTTTAAGAAAAAGGCCGAATTATTTTGCACTAAATCTTTTAAATTTTCAGCCACGTGTAGCGAGTTTTCAAAGTTGGTGTCTTCCAATAAAATAACAAATTCTTCACCGCCAAAACGGGCCACCGTATCCACCTCGCGCACATTACTTTCCAACACTTCGGCAATATATTGCAACACCGCATCGCCACTTAAGTGACCATAGCTGTCGTTATATTGTTTAAAAAAATCTACATCAATCATAAGGAGCGACAATGGACGCGAAAAACGCGATGCCTTTTTCCATTCCATCTCCAACATATTTTGAAAATAGCGGCGGTTGTAAAGGCCGGTAAGTTCATCTTTAACAGAAAGCTCCCGTGTTTTCATGTACAGCATAGCGCGGTCGTAGGCCATGCCAATTTGATTAGCGAGCGAGCGAAATAATTTAATATCCGTTTCTGTAAATGCTTTAGTTTGAGGATCTCCCACGTTTAACACTCCAATAACTTCGTCACGCACCATAAGAGGTACACTTACAAACGACCCTTCATCTTGCTTATTGGTTTTATAATGCAAATAGTTTTCTTCGTTACGACGATCTTCAATATAAATGGTTCGTTTTTCTAGAGCCGCCCTACCACTTACACCTTCACCCAATCTAAATTTTACCCCCTGAAGTGCATGGGGCACTTCACCCACCCCTTGAAACTGACGTACTTCTAAATACTCTTTATTATCGTCCAAAAACAAAATTCCAGATTCCTTTAATTTTAAAGTTTCTTTCATCACATGGGTGATGGCCAAAATAAGCTCGTTTAAGGTGAGACTTTGCGACAACACTTGAGAAACGGAGTATAAAACCGACAGTTCTTTGAGCGAATGTTCCAGCTTGCTGTTGGTTTCTTCAATAATTTTAGTTTTAGCTTCCAGCTCGTTTTTAATGGCCAGGTTGTGACGTGTTAACGCTAATTCATGTTCGGTTTCAATTTTACGGGCATCCAAGTCGGTAATTTTGGCTAACATCCGGTTAAAGCTTTGAGATAATTCGCCCAATTCATCGGTTGAAACGTGATCTACTCGCGTTAAAAAATTACCATCCTCCGCCTGACGCACCACATTTTTAATTTTATCTAACGGCCGGTTTATAAGCACATTGGTAGACAAAACAACCAGTAAAACCTCAACAAAAACAAGAAGTAACACAAAAGATGTGAGAAGTTGGATGAAGGTAAATTTAGACAGCAAATTAACGTCTAAAAAAAGGAAAAATAACAGAAAAAGCCCGGTCACAAAAAAGAGAGCCCCTGATGTGAGTAAGGCAATTTTAGATGAAACACGCGTAAGGATGAACGACCGTTTCATGGCAAAAACTATAGTCGTATAAAGCCTACAATGTCAAGGTGCTTAGGTTTCGCTTGTGGGGTATTCGGAATCGTAACAAACGTCTTCTTCAAAGATGTCGGACCAGTCTGACGTTTCAGACGTGTCGGAATAGTTAGAATCGTCCAAAGGTTCTTCGGTAGAACATTCCTGCTCACTTAAGGCCAATATTTCTTCCAGCTTGCGGGCATCTTGGGCCATTTCTAATAACTTATCCAAGTAGGCTTCAAGTTGGGGATGCACTGCCACATACTCTTTTAAATGCCATTCTGCTTCGGGACCGGCACTATCCCAGCTGCGCGAAACTTCAAGAGAAGCCGAATAGCTTATCATCATGCTAAGCATTTCGTTATAAAAAATTTCGGGGTAAGCTTCAATACCGGCTCTCACATCCGGGTTTTTTAAAACTTCATTTAACTGATTAAAATCAGGGTTATTGGCACGTCTTCTTAAAAAAGTTCCAAGAGTTGCCATAAACACTTGGAAGCCCCGTGCATAGGTACCGGTTAAGGCAGAACCTTGAACCTGAGACGGCAAAGGTGTGCGCTCTACAGGTTTAGTGATTTGCTCAAACGTTTCTATCTGTCTCGACTTTAAATAACCTGATCCAGCACCCACCAGCGTAGAAATAAGAACAATAGGATTATATTCGGCCGCATAAGTTTTAAGTAAGTGCCAACCCCCTGCAAAAATACCCACGCCAATAGTGGCCCCTGTAGCATTACCTGCCAACTGAATTTCAGCCCGCGTATCAGCATCTTCAACTCCAATATAGTCTGCCAAGTTAACAGCTTGCTCACCACCCCAGCTCCAACCCATCGACCCAGCCACATAAGCACCGGCCGCCGGCAACAAAATTTTACTGGCAAGAGCACCAAATTCACCGGCCATAATTATTTTTCTGGCAACCCACACCGTATAAACAACACCACCAACTGTTAGCAATTTACCGGTAAATTCCATAGCCGCTTTTACTTGGGTACTAGGCTCATAACCCATTTCAATCATCACAATACCACCTGCAGCAATAAAACCTGACGTTAAGGCCGTTGCCTTAACCAAACCTCCCGGCGTGATAAATTCGGGCTCTACAGGCGCTTGTGGTTCACGCCCCATTAACAAATCAACCGCTGCCTGATCCCGCACTACCGGTGCTGCGGGAGCGGCCTGACGCATTACTACATGAGACGGCGATTCGGGAATGGGCATGTCCATACCGCCTATAGCAGCCCCTTGCGGCACCCACCATTCAGGAAAACTAACTTGAGGCAACGAAGGTAATATTTCGGGATAAACACCCAAAGCATACGAGTAATCGATGGGAACACGGGAAACTTGAGTATCATTGGGCACCTGAGGATCACCACCTGCGTTCGCTTCATCTTCAGCGCCAACACAGCGCCCCATTCCCATCATCCCTAAAACATCCATCTTAGCATCGTTACGCGCCTGTGCTATTAAACGATCTCTCAATGCTGCAAAACCTGGACTGGGGATACTAATAAAAATATCCGTTCCATACCGCACAGCCGTAGTACCAAAACCAAAACCGGCACCCACACTGGCTCCTGTATGCACAGCATGCTCTTGCCACCACGAAGGCTCGCTGGGTGCAGTAAGATTGTAAGCTGCCAACTGCTTTCCCAACCCCACATTAGCGGCATTAACACTTGTATTGGCATGATCGAGTGCTGCATACTGGCTTTGCAACTCGGCTAAAATAGCGGCAATTTCTTCTGGATTTTTAGACTCTAGCCCCGTTGTAAAAGCCTGCACGGCAGCCATGGCCTGAGTTGGATCGGAAAAGTCGATGGGGCCTTTTACATTTTCACAGTAATCGGCAAATTGAGGTGGTGTTGGTTGAGATGTAGCAGCAGCGGGGCCATTGTAGCTATCATAAGCCATTTCGGTGCCCATAAATCCTGTGGCCACCGCAGCGGTTGTCACTGCAACTCCTCCCATCGATAAAAAAGCGGGACTTAAAGGAGGACGACCAGAACACTGATACTCATGCATCAAGCGCAATGTTTCCATGTAACGTGCATGACGGTATAAAAGCGACCACTCGCCCATATTTAAACTACCCCAATTGGTGGCACCGTATTCAAACGTTGTAGTTACCGCACCAAAAAGGGCGGCCGAAGTACCAAAAGCGGCAAAACCACGCCCCGTTGTGGAATGACTCACATAATTCCAATAATCGTCCGTTGTTTCTACATTTTCCCACGCAATGGGAGGAGGATTTTGCTCAAACTTTTCTACCATTCTAAAATTAGCAGCATAATCCGAACATGTTTCGGCTAAATCTTTTTGCATGCCCACAGCTAAACCGTAAGCTGGACCTACTAAGGGCTTTAAATCGGGTGGCGGGGGTGGCGCTTCGGCCGGAGCACGTGTGAGGGTCGGCCATTTCATCTCCTCTAAATGAGTAGTAACGGTCATGGTTTCACGAAACGCCATCGCAGAACCTGCTCCCGATAAAGAAGCTGAACCACCGGGAGGTACCACTTGCTGCAGTTGCCTCAAACCAGGAAAAGTTGAACCAGCCTCTACCAACGGGCCAAAACTACCTTGGGGCAAATAAATAGTTCCATCTGAACTAGTACACGCACCATTAGCAGTAGCCCCAGGAAAACCACGATCTCGAATTTGCTGTATTTTACCGTCTATTAAAGTTGAATCGGTAATATCAAGCGAAGTATAAGCAGTTACATCGGGCGGACATGCCCCTATTGTTGTGTCATTATTTCCCATAAATGCCACATCAATTATCGGAAATAACTAGAAAAAGTTGCGTTCTTTTTTCAGAGGATATTTTTACGGAATATGCGGAAAATCAATAAGTTATATAAAGCCACCAGGCTACAAAACATAGTCTGGTGGCTTTATAAGCTAATTCAAGCGTTTACGGCGCATATAAACCTGAGGCACAATAACAAAAGCCAAGGCTATCAATAATGAGCCAATAGGGTACGGCGAAGAAGCCGTGCGGGTGATATCGCATTTACAACCCGCACCCGAAAAACTGAGTGAAGCTCCCTGGCATATACCAAGAGACTCATCCGAGTATAACTCTACCTTATTTTCATCAAAATTTTCGCTTCCCTGATTTAAAATATCGGAAATGGAAGGTGTCCAAACACCGCCTCCACTTTCGCAAACACCTTTAGTAATAAGGGGATCAGCTTTTTCTATTTTACAAACGGACGAACAGCCATCGCCATCGGTACCATTACCATCATCGCATTCTTCGGCTCCGTTATTATTAACCACTCCGTCGCCGCACACTTCCTTATGACACGATATATCGCAACCATCACCATCGCTTTGATTACCGTCGTCACACTGTTCGGGAGCTTCCTTTTCATTATTTCCACAGGTTTCGGAGCATTCGGGAGTAGAATCGGCATCCAATGGATCTTCAATAGGCGCACCTTTACAGGTACCGCCTTGACAGGTAAACACATTGCAATTTTCAGCCTCTGGATCTGAGCTATGGCACAAGGTGCCATCGGGTAAATTGTTTGTGACCATACCCAGTGTTAAGTCGCAAGACTGCGTTGTACACGGATTGTCATCATCAACAATGGGTTTTGGAGCAAACGAACAAAGTCCTGTAGACAGATTACATGTTCCGGTAATACAGGCTGTGCCTGCACCCTCCAGAGCACAATCGGCATCTACCTTACAGCCCAAAGGTTCCGGTTCATCACAACGGGGATCTGTACTTTGCACATCGGTACAAGTACCACCCTGGCAACTGGCAGGCGAACAGAGTAAATCACCATCACCATCTGCACAAATAGTAGCATCACTACCATTTAATCCATCTATTAAAGGAATGTACTCTGTTTTACCTGTTTTGGGATCACAGTAGTCATTGGTACATGGATTGTTATCACTGACTGCGGCAACAGGAACAGTAGGTGCACACACCCCTTGCAAACAAGCGCCGGTGGTGCAGGCGTTTCCGTCGCTATCGGTACAAGAAGTAGAATCGGGCGCTTCTGTAGTTATACAACCCATATAGTCACTCAGGGGGCTATCGGGATCACAGGTTAAGCTGATACACTCGGTAGAAACACCGCAATCGCTGGCAGCCTCACAGTTACAATCTAAATTAAAGCGACGGCTTAAATCGTGCAAATGCATTTGAGCATTGTTTTCGGCAACCAAATCCAAATCTTGGTCTTCTTTATAAACAATACCGTATAAAAAAGTATCCAAAATAGCCACATGGTCATAATTAGGATTTCCTAAAAATCCAAAATGAGCCCCGGAATTATCGTGGTGGCAGGTTAAGCGCTGCATTCCAAAATCATTTGAAACATCCAGTTTGGTTGTTTCTAAAATAGTGGAACCATTATCATTGGGATCATTTGGATCGTCAAATAAATCATCCACATTAAAGTTTTTACCAACACATTCTAGGCTTTTCTTATCACCAATCCACAAATCTCTTCTATGGGTTGGATCGAGCACATTTGATTCTTCAAAGGTTATGGAAACACCTTCACCTTCAGTTGTAGGCTGAGGTCCACCGGCATACTTAGACACCCAGAAAATTAGGTCGTTAAGCAAATTTTTATGTCCCCAATCTGGGTTACCTCTATGTCTATCGGTTCCAGTCAAATACGAGACGCTATGGCAAGTAGTGGTGGGAATATCCATGCCTGTAAATCTGTAATTTGGATATCTATTGTTAAAACTAAGTGTTGTGTAGGCTAAACGAGATACAGGAGGAACGCTTGTATCAACTAACAACAAGTCTTGTTGCGTTTTTAAATCTGCTTTTGCTTTTTGTAACGTCACAATTGCATCATTATACGCAATACAGTCCTGGACTGGAGCAGTTTTACATGTAGTTTGATTAATATTATTTTTTTCATATTTCAAAATAACTCTTTCTGTGTCCTCTATAAGATTTTCCAGCTGTCGAATTTTATACTCAATGGTTTGCTGAACAGGATAATCTTCCATAAGAAGAACAATGGGGGCTTCATTATCGGGGGCCGAAGATAGAAAATATGGGTCAAATTTAAAAATTCCATTCTCCATACTTTTAGAAACACGGTAGTAAGAACCTGGCGTATTGGTCACTTGTTTTTCAAATTTACCGTCAATACGAATAACGCCTATCTGCCTATCTTCATCACCATCGCTGTCTTTCATACTATAGGCAATGTTACGTCCCGAATTTACAAACTGAACATTTGAATACTTTGTTGAAAGAGGTGTTGCGCGAGTACCCTGCTGCCAACCTTGCCAATCTAAACGATAAAGAGAAATACCAGCTCCTATTCTTCTATCAAGAAAAATTGAACCTACTACATATCCATAGGTAAGATTGCCTTGGCTATCATAGCCCTGACCATCAATAATAAGATTGGGGGGATCATAGGCATCATCATTTACATGAGTTGGATCCCACAAAATATGATGAACTTTATCATCCATGGCATCACTAAAAGCTAACTCATATTGCATAAGTACTGTCCAAGGCACAGCCGGGTGACACATAGCCTCTGCCAAATTGGGATAAATTTCAGCCACTTCTTCACATAAACACTTGCCCACCTCTTGTTTTAATTGATCTTTTTGATCGGGTGTAAGGGTAGATGTATCGTCGGGAATAATATCAGAACACGAATCTAATGTTTGCCCAGGAGTCGCTTTAGGTTGATATTCAACATATTGCCATTTCCCTCTTACCATCTCATATGTGGAATTTTGTATAGCCAATTGTTGAATTTGTGCCTTTTGAGCATCTGTTAATTGCTGCATTTGCGCGCTCTGCGCATCGGCAGGAGCTGCGCCACTGCCTTGGGCCGCTTGAGCCTTATTTCTTTTGTAAGCTACAATTTTAGCAAAGATATCTTTTAATTCGTCAAGCAACTCATCTGAAAAAGGGTTACTGATAGTTACAAAAAACAAAGGAAAAGCATCGTAGGAGGTAACATTAAAACGTGTTCTTGCTGGCTCATTTTTTGCGATTGAGGGCATTCCTGTAAGACGAATATCTTCAACAATGGTATCTCCCCCATTACTTTTAAGCCCTTGTGTAAATATAATGCTTGAAGGGCTTGTTCCGCTTGTAAAGTGCATAGACTTCTCAAACTTTGTTTTATCTAAACATACCGCATATATATTTTTAACGCCAGGTTGCCCTCTATAATAAATATACTGACAGTTGCCTGCAGATGGAAGGGTTCTGACGGTAGAATAAAAATTGACCTCATCAACGGCTGGCCCCCATTGAGGATCCGACTTATTAATATCACTAAAGGTAACTTGAAACTCTGCAAATTGCTGATTGGCATCGCTCACGGCACCGGTATTGTAATAAGGGGTGTGGAACTGGATAAAAACCTGATTATAGTCCCCCACTTTTTTAGTGTAGGCCACCACTTCGCCGGAAGGCAAAAACAGTCTTGATAAACCTTCGTAAGGAACCGGCTCCGAACGGCTATTCGTTGCATATTCTGTTGTATTGTGTCGATTGAGCGCCAAGGCTGGCAAAGCAAATATCAAACACAAACTTAGCACTGCTAAAATTTTGGCCGTTTTCTTCATAAGATATCTCCCTATTTTTTTGTTTTCCCCCTTTTGAAAAAACAAAAAACATTACCAACTATTAATGTTATGCAACCTTTGTACCAACACCAAAAACTTTATGGGCATAGGAGAAAACAATTAAAAATCGGCCACTTAAACTAACATGCTGCGTTAAAAATAATTTTTTAGTTGTAATATTGAGGACTTAAGTCAGCAATAAAAACAGAGTAATCGAGGGGAAAAAACTCCAGGCAAAAAATAGTTTTAAGAATAATGCCGCATCACCCCTTTTCGTCATCCATTTGACGATTCTCTTATCAGTTTGAGAATTGTCAGTTTGATTCAATATACATTACCAAACAAAGGGATTCTGCGGTTCTGGGCTTGGGGGATCAGGAATATTGGTGCATGTAAACTCACAGGCTGTTACAGGATGATGCGTGAGTCCAGACGGCTCATTGTAACCTTGAACAATTTTAAATGTAGCTGCGTTACCACTTCTGGTTACAGTAGAAAGCCCTTGATCTAAAAATAAAGTACTACCCAAAGGCTGAGATACACCATTATGAGTGGATGCACTGATCATTTCTATATTGCACTTATTAGCCGCATCCTCCGAACTGGGGTCACAAATAATGGTAAATGTATTGGCAGGAGTAGTAGGATCCGTATATTTAAACTCTACATTCCCTTCGGATGCATACGTAGCTTCAACAGATCCTGTATTCATAGCGTCACATAAATCAACAGAGCCATTAATCATAATGTTATCAAAGAGAGAATTTTGGGTTACCAAATCTTCCGGTTTTTTATCTATTACACTACAGCTACTATATGTTCCCTCACCAAAACTATCACGATAGCCCCATTCGGATAGTCCCATATACAGAGCCAAGCCCAGCACACGGTCGGAGGCACGCGTATAAGTACCGGCCAAATACTCGGCGGTTTGACCACTAGCACCTTCATCCCAAACTTCAGCACCCAGAAGAATGTACTGATTACCTGCCAATGGCACAGTAGCACCATCATAGAGAGGCACACTATCAGTTACAGCTGTACCCAAAAAGAAAGAAAGGAAAGCTGAGCTATCATAGGTACTTCTGGTGGTGTCAACAATACCCAAAAGCCTCATATAATCGGCCGGGTCACCCAGATTAAACAAACTATTGGCGGTTGGGTTGTTAGCATAACTATCTCTCAAGGTAACCAAAGCCAGCTTGTACCAGGCTGCTCTTTCGGCCGAAATATTGCTCCAAAACATATTGGCAAATAAATCTGCCGAAACCGTTGCATTTAATACATCCGCACAATTTTGTGCTAGCTGCGAACCTTGAGCGGTGTCAAGCAGTGAATCTGTTGTTGCTAGTGGAGTAAATGTAGCACTTGGATTATTTGAAAAAACAGCACTGCCATTTTTATTGATTGAACCATGAAAAGGAATATTACCCGACGATGTGCTAACAGTCCAGGTGAAGGATACTTTATCTGTTGTCTTTGTCGGATCAAAATTGGGATCAGATGGAAGTAATAAGTAAGCGGAGTCGGTATTAATATCGGGCGTAAAATCAACGGTTTGACTTTGGGCCACGTCTTTAAACAGTGCTATAATACCTTTCATGGCAAACACCCACGCCTCATCATCAAGAGGGGGCATTTGATACGATCCGGTAATCACGGGTTGACTTGACACGCCTCCAACCGATACGGCCATTTGAGCACTGGCCATATCAAAAGTAGCCGGAATAGCACCAAAAGGCGATGCGGCAATAGCGCTATTGGCCAGAGAATAAATCAGACTCATAATATCGGTAACCCGAATAGCTGCCGTATCGAGCATCACTTTTAAATTTTTAAACGACAGGAAAAAAATCATATCCTTGGAAGCTTTGGGATGCAACTTGAGCAGATTTTGTTTAAGAGCTAAGGTAGCCGCGTCACATTTTTGATCGGGCGCTGAGCAGGTATCATCATCCGGTACAGGAGGATCGGGTGGATAAAGAGTATTACAATCATCTTTAGTTGGAGGGTTGCAAGTTACCTTTGGAGGGCAAATCTCTCGTGGATAAAGGGTATTGCATTGATCTTCTGTTGGATCGCCACAACCTATCGGAGGAAAAAGATTATCACATTGATCTTTGGTTGGATCGCCACAACCTATTGGTGGAAAAAGATTATCACATGTCTCTTTTGTTGGATCAAGATCTGGCACAGGAGTGCAATCTACAGGAGTGCAATCTACAGGCGTACAAGCTACAGGTTCACAAGCAGGCTTTGTACCATCACACAAGCCTGGAAACTGATTCACACATAAACCGCATGTTTCTTCGGTTAATCCAGGAGCTGGAGGACACTCATTATCTACAGGATCTACATTAAACAAATCAGGAAATTTATCACGACAAGCCTGTTCTGTTAACTCGGTACAGGAGGAAGCTGGTCCAGCCTCCTCTGTGGGATCTTTAAAAATATACTCAAGCCCAAGATCATCCTTATTACTATCACCACCGCAACTGATGGCCACTTGGGATAAAACTAACAGACAAAGAGTTTTAAAAATATGTTTTTTCATAAAGGAGCTCCACTTTTTTTAAAAGCTATCAATACCCCTCCCATGAAAAACCCCTGAAATAAAAAAAACAAAAAATTATTTGATGAAAAATTTTGGTTAACTAAAGAACAACCACCAGAAAAACCCAGCCCAATTTCTCCTCCAACCTCGGCCGAACTGAGTAAACTAGCCTGACATTCTGCCGATATCTCGGCTTTGGCAACCGCACCTTTTTCCTCTATCAGTTCGGCTGGCAATTCGGTAACCGGATAACACTCAACTGCATTCACAACCCTAAATCTTACCGTTGTCCCATCACCTCCAACACAAACACTATTTTCCTCACCATCTTCAAAAACAACATGCGATATGGGCTCCAAGATCATTTCCTGGCAATAAAGGCCTTCTACCGAAATTGTATTACAATTTGCCAATTGTCTTAAATTTTTTACCGACAACAGGCTTTTCATAAATCGTTCAGGATTTACATCAAACGCAGCTTCTTTTTGCGCTGCGCTGTAGCCCTGGCACGCTGTGGGCACACCATCATCCTCTCCTGCGTCTGAACGCGTAATGTCTATAAGTGGCTGAATGTCATCTTCGGTATCTATCTCATCGGCCTGAGCGTGCGTGGTAGGCACATAAAAACTGATAAGAATAGATAAAAGGAAAAAAAATGATATTTGTCGCAGACGCACCATCATGACTGATGGGATGTGCAATATTTATGCCGTCAACAAATTGAGTCACGCCTTATATATGTCAAAATAACTGAATTGTTGTAATTATATGAAATGAAACAAATTTATAAGGATTGCGAAATAATAAAAACTCCTTTTAAGCTTTAAATAAGCTTACCAGATATCCAATTGACGATCTTTTTCTCAATGTGAGAATTATCAAGCTGATTTACTTCGTTAATACCCATGGGCGAAGTAGAGTTAATTTCGGTTACAAAACGGCCCAATAAATCGATGCCCACAAAGTATAAACCGCGAGCCTTAAGATGCGGGGCAAGCTTTTTGACAAGTTTTTGATCGGCAACGGTGGAAGGACAAGCCTTAAGGCTAGCTCCACTATGCAAATTTCCTCTAAAATCACCCTTGGCCGGCACGCGTAAAAATGAGCCCAAAATTTTTCCGTTAAAAACCAAAATACGTTTATCGCCATTGAGGGCCGCCGGAATAAATTTTTGCAACATCATGTAACAACTAAAGTTATGCGAGCTTTTCTTAAAAATAGCATCGGCGTTCTTTTGAGATATTTTTACACGTACAATCCCTCTTCCACCCGACAAATTAAGCGGCTTTATCACAATATAACGGTGTTTTTTTAAAAACGCCCTAAAGGCAGACAAGCTAGACGTAATAAGTGTTGGCGCTGATAAACCGGGAATCATGAGCGGAAATATTTTTTCATTACTTTCCAAAACACCAAGTGGAGAATTGATAAAAAAAGTTCTCTTACGTTTTTGCGACACCTCAAACTGATGCAGCATAATAAGATGCTGTGTAAACATCTCATCTACCGGCGGGTCTTTACGTAAAAAAACAACATTAAAAGTATGAAGACTCACCACTTTTGTTTTTAAAATTTTATAAACAAATTTTTTATTTTTTTGAGCAATAGAAACGCGCATTGCCTGGGCTTCAAATTTTTTATCGCCCAGCATCAGTTGCGGGAGTGTAGTCATCCACACCTGCCATTTTTGACGCACTAATTCATGCGCAATAAACGAGGTGGTTTCGGCAACAGGATTAAAAGTGGAAATGGGATCGGCAATAATAAGAATAGAGCGCGTCATAAAATTTTAATACTGTCTTTCTTATCCAGCACCATCTGCCCATCTACCGTATAGGGAGCGTTGGGAGAAATAGGATGGATAACAATATCACCACGACGTATTTTATCGAGAGACGCATTAGACAGCGATTTATTTTTATCAAGACGGGTCACATGATAACGTCCCGGGGGCCCGCATAAAACAAGCTCTTTTTTACCCTTAGATGGCATCACATTGCTAATCACGCGCCAGGAATCTTTGATAGGCTGAGGCATAACTTCACCAGTTGGAGAAAGCACCATGTACGAGCACATCAGCCAGTCTTTTTGATTACCAATCAGCTTATCCACACGTTCAATCAATTCGGGCTTTTCCCAGGCAAAATAAAAATGACACCAATCGCGCTTGTTTATCACGTTAAGCGGGCACTCATTTTGATGCAAACAAGGCGCCTCAACCGTTAAAATTTTATCGTGCACCACAAGCTCGTCGCGCAAATACTGCAAATCGCGCGATGTTTTTTTGGTGGCGGGTTCCACTAAAATAATCTTTCCGTTTTTGGGTTCTAAATGATGTTCCACCAGCGTTTTTAAAAACTGTAACTGTTCATCGCGTGAATGAAACTCGTTCAGCACATTACCGGCCATAATATAATGGAATCGCATATTGCGCAAAAAGCGGTTTAATCCCATACGCCTAAAATCAAAATTTTTAACCGAACATTGCGAGCGAAATAATTTTGATTTTTCGCTTAAATGATCGGCATAAGCATCGTGCATATTTTTGGCATCTTTTAAAATAGTAAAATTTTGATCTACCAGGGTAAAATCGAGCCACACATCTTTTTTAAGAGCCATTATGCGCGAAAAATAAGCCTGCATCATACCCAGCGCCATACTGCCAGGACCACTGCCTAAATCGAGCACGCGCACATTACCTGTAGTAAGAGTAGACGGTTTCATCTCGTTAATAATTTTCACCATCTTGAGAAGATTAACGGGTAAAAAATACAAAATATAACCGGAGCGTAAAATAGGATCGTTAAAATAATTGCCGGGGATAGATTGCTTGTCTTCGGTAAAAGCGGTGGATAATTTATAGGCGCCTTTTGCAAAATACTCGTAATCCTTTTTGTTAAAAGGCGCATCGCGGCCGCTCATCCGCGGCGGAAGAAAATTGGTTTTTAAATAACGAAGGATAATGTCCTGTAGTTCGGGAGAATACGAAAGCATTAACGGTATATTACGGGATTAGCCAAAACTTGCCAGTAAATAATCCCCCAGGCTATTCCTCAATTTCATACTTCATCCCAAGATTAATAGTATCGGGATAATATGGAAACGGAGCGGCCTTTTTTACTGTTTGAAGCGCCCCCTCGTCCAGAAGCGCATGACCAGAACTACTTAAAACTTTTAATCCAAATACCTCCCCTGCCTGAGTGATATTAAAAGACACAACAACAGTCCCTTGTAATTCCTGACGAAGCGCCATAGGAGGATAAATTTTATATTTTAATATACGTGACCGAATGGCACTCAGAACATCAGGGTTGCCACTACCGCTACTCACTTTGCTTTCGCCAGCATTTCCTTTTTTCTCTCCTCCTGTTGGAAGCGCCTGAGGCGCAGTAACTGTTTTCCCTTGATCTTGCGGTTTAGTTTTAACGGGCTGAGTAGTCTCTTGAGGCGTTTTAGATCCCACCTCTTCTTCTCCTGCCTTTTCCTGAGGTGCTAAATTATACCACTGCAAGCTCACATTTCCCTGTAGCTTATTTTGCTCATGACGCACCCACAAAAAAATAGCACCACACAAAAGCAAAAGATGAAATAAAATGGAAATAAAATAAGATTTCTTCATTTGCCATCCACCATTCACTATCCACTATTCACCTAAGTTCATCGTTCAGGAATAAAAACAGGCGCTCCTGCCCGCGATTGATAGAGCGAGCAATCTGTTTCAAACACCTCCTGCATGCGGGATTTGGTCATTTCTTGCTGGAGTGGGCCAGCCGATAACAAAAAACCAGCCTTTAAAAAAATAACTTTGCCGGCATACTGCGACACCAAATTAAGTTCGTGGGCCACACAAAGAGCAATCATTTTTTCTTCGCGACACAAATTTTCAAGAACCTGATAAAAACTTTTTTGATGAGGAATATCCAAATGATTACCAGGTTCATCTAAAAGAAGAATTTGAGCTTTTTGAGTGAGTGCACGGGCTAGCGACACACGCTGTTTTTCGCCGCCCGAGAGCGAATCAAAAGAGCGTTCGGCCAAATGCCAAGAATCTGTTTTTTGCATGGATGTTTTGGCCAGCTGATAATCCTCCAGCGTATCAAAACCAAAACCTTTTTTACGCCCCGCTCTGCCCATCAGCACAACATCCAGCGCTGTAAATTTGAAAGGCAAACTCCCTTCTTGAGGCACAAACGACACAAATTCCGAAACGCCCTTGGGCGTAAGTTTATTAATGTGAGCAAAATGAATGGTAGCAGCACCAGTATAGTCGCGCACAATACCGGCAAAAATTTTAAGAAGCGTTGTTTTGCCGGCACCGTTAGGGCCCATCAATACAGCAAAATCCCCTTTTTCCAGAGTAAAACTTACATCGTTTAAAATGGGTTTGTTATTAATAGAATAATTAAGATGAGAAGCTCTAAGCATTTTTTTTATCTTTCAAAAGAAGCATCATAAAAAATGGCCCACCCATGAGCGCAGTAACCACGCCCACAGGCAATTGCGTTTGAATGCTTTCTACCGTTAATACCGTTTTGGCCAAAAAATCACAAAACATTAAAAAAATGGCTCCTCCCAAAAAAGAAGCCGGCAAAACCAAACGATTATCGGAGCCAAATAAAAGACGAATAATGTGCGGAACAAATAAACCCACAAAACCAATAAGACCCGCGGCACTTACAGAAGCACCCACAATCATGGAAGCCGCCACAAAAACGACGAGACGATGTTTTTCAAGATTAATGCCCAGCGACGTACCCACCTCTTCGCCCAAACTCATCACATTCATTTTAAGGCTTTGTGTGAAAAGAATAAGAAAACCACCACCCACAAAAAGCGCGAGCAGTAAAACAGTTTGGTAATTGGTGACTTCTAAATTGCCCATGAGCACCGCTAAAATTTGCTGCGCCTGCCCCATAGCCGAAAACGACATTACAAGGAGGATGAGCGCAAAGGAGAACGCGTTAAAAATAACACCGGATAGAAGTAATGTGTGAACGGGAATCCGTCCGTTAACAGAAGCCAATCGGTATAAAAACAAAATGGAAAGAAGAGAAAAAATAAAAGCAGTAATTTGAATAAAAATTACCGAAAATCCCAAAAATGAACCCAGCACACTACCCAACGCAGCCCCACCGGAAATACCCAAAATATAAGGATCGGCCAGTGGATTTTTAAGAAGAGACTGGAACGAAACGCCCGATACCGATAAGCCGGCACCCACTAAAGAAGCCATAAGCAAACGGGGAATGCGTATATTGAAAAAAATTTCTTTTAAGGTGGCATCACCGCCCTCACTTAAAACCGAGAACGAGAGAATGGGATTCCCCAAAAAGCTAAGCGCAATGATGCATCCTACAAATAAAAAAAGAAGACCACCAAGCACCACCATCCATTTGCGTTGTAAGGGCATCATTGTTTCTTAAACTGACTTACCAGCTCCGCTAAATCACCAAGGCCATCCAAAAAGCGCATAGACGCTCTAAAACGATCCATATTTAGTTTATACACGTGCTTGTTGCGCACTGCTTTTACCGAAGCAAAGTTTTGGTAAAATTTTTCCAGGGACGTTTCCTTTTCGGTTCCCATCACCAAATCCACCACCATATCGGGATTAGCCGCCACAAATTGTTCTAAACTATAGGTAGGGTACGGCAAGCTTGAAGCCCCCACCACGTTGATACCACCGGCAAGCGTAATCAGTTCATCCATAAAATTATGCCCACCCACTACCACCAACGGGTTATGCCCCACCACTACTAAAAGGCGCGGTTTAATTTTGAGGGCCTGCGCTTGTTGCGTATAGTTTTTTACCGCCTCTTCAATTTTTTGGGCCAGATTATTAGCTTTATCTTCTACCTCAAGAGTTTTTCCTAAACTATGGATAGAGCTTACAATTTGTGCCACCGTGCCAAAGGTATAAAGTTCTACCTTGTGGCCTTGCCCGCGTAAAAATTCAATTTGTTTTTCGAGGCTGTTTTCTTTAGCGCCCAACACGATATCAGGCTTTTTGCGCACAATAGCTTCCACATCTATCCGCACATAATCGGCCACTTTATCTATCTTTTGAGCTTGGGACGGATAATCGCAATAAGTGGTCACCCCAACCAACTTAGAACCCAGACCCAAGTCATAAACCAGCTCAGTAATATTGGGTTTTAACGAAATAATACGTTCGTAGGCCTGAACCTCAAAACTGAAAAACAATAATAATATTAATATTTTAAATCTAACCATCAGGGCATCACCTATAATATTTTATGCGAACCATTGACACATCGCGTTATAAACACTATACATGCTCACGGATCGAAAGTCGGTTTGGTTCACAAGGCCCAACAGCTTTCGAAACAAAAACATCCACCACAACAAGGCTGGATGGTGAAAGAACGTATATGTTACTTGCAGCAACAATTTGGACCGGTTTATTTGTCAGTGCTTTGGGAGCTACGCTTATCGGCGGTAGCCTTTCTCCAAAACCTACATTAAAAAATAAACCTAAATCCCCTGCAACAAAAGTGTTCTATCGCGGCGCTCTCGCCCGATAGTCACTTTTTAAAAGAAATCTTTCCAAAGAAAGAACGCCCCGGAAGGGGAAAACCTACCACATCCACCGTTTTCTCATCCGATAAATTCTTCGCTTCAAAACCCAAAGTGATATTTTTGGTAGCCTCGTAGCTCACACCCGCATTCACAAAACTGCGATGCGTTACCACACGCGTGTTGAGCGGATCTAAATAATTGGCATCCAAATAATTAAACGATACATACGGATTTATCTTTTTATACTTATAATCGGCCTGCACATTTATTTCATGCTTGGGCCTCCCCACCAGAGTGCGACCCGGGTACTGAGCCTTATCGATGGCGGATTGATACGTGTAATTACCACCCAAAGTTAAACTTTTAAACAAGGTAGCACCCGCCTGCACTTCTACACCACGCAAGAGCGCCTCCCCCACATTTTCGGCACGCACCACACCCGATCCAATCTGCAACTGAATCAAATCATCCACACGCCTTTCATAATATGCTGTACGTGCAAAAAATTTATGACGCTTCAGCACAACACCTGCATCCCATTCCAACGATTTCTGTGCTTTTAAAGATGGATTTCCCACAAACCCGCCTCTATCACCAAACAATTCGCTAAACGTAGGCTGACGCAACACACGCGCCACATTACCCTCAAGCGTCATCCACGATAAAACTCCATAACTCACCCCCAAAGATCCCGCCACATCATGGCGCGATTTGGCATTTTCATAGCCGCCCGGAGCCGGCAAAGAAGTATCGTCATTATTTAAGCGATTAAACGTATTCATCAGTGAAACATGCGGCTTTAAAACCACTTTGCCCAAACTCCATACATCGGAAAGCCCCACATTAAACTGATAACGCGAACTTTCTTTTCCCTTTTGGGGAGAGGCCAGATAATTGGTGGGCGCAAAATTTTCACCTTGATACAACACAAACAACTGCGGGGCATGCGTTTTAAAACCCACATAATCAAACACCATCTTATTGCCAAACACAGAACTTGTATCATTATTATCCTGCGCGCGGCCCAAACCGATTTCGGCCAAACTATCATCAAACTGGCTTTGGTAAAAACGCTGATAGATCAGATTGGAAAAATTAAGATTTTTTAGAAAAAAATCTTTCCGATTCACTTTTAATCCAAACAAATAATCTTTTTCGGTAAGACCTGCATGCACAGATTGATTGGATGTAATTCCGGGAATGCCACGATCCTGATAAACAAAGCGGTTTAAAAGCACCACTTCCGTTTTATCATCAAAATCGTAACTTAATTTAAGCAGCGGCTGATAGGTATTAGCTTCATTATTAATGCGACGTATGGTTGCGTCGTCCGCTGTATTTACAGGCGTGCCGTTATTATCTAAAAAGCTAAAATCGCCGTCGGTATGATGAAAACTATTGGACAATAAGAGTCCAAATTTTTTCCATTTTTTAGAAAAAAGTGTATTTGCTTTTATAGTGTTAAAGCTGCCGTACTCTACACTTGCCCCATAATGCGTATCGCCGGGAATATTTTTACTTTCAATCCACACCACCCCCGTTTGCGGAACAAAGCCATCTTCACTCACCGCTCCATTTTTATAAACCGCAATACTTTTAATAGAATTAAGATCGAGCGGCGTTAAATTAACCCCCAAACCATTGGCTGTTTGTAGCGGGATACCATCCAGATACACACCTACTTCGTTAGAACCCGAACCACGGACCGAAAGAGAAGTAGACTCTTCGCTCCCTCCATAACGCGTTAAATGAAGACCCGATTGCTCAGCCAATACTTCGGGAACAGTGACGATACGGTTCTGATAATTTTTAGTGGAGATTTGGATGGTAGATGTATCGGTTTTGGTACTTTTAAGAGAATCAGAAATAACAATGGGCGCAAGCTCTACGTCGTCCGCAAAGGCGGAAGCAGAACAAAAAAGCAGTATTATAAAAAGTAAAAAATTCATACGGAAACCCTTCTCCTCGGAGAGAATCCAAAAAATGTTGCGTGAAAGGTTTCCTGACTTGCTCCAAAATTTTCAGCGGATAACTAAGCTTACAGTGGCGGGACCGCGAAGGACTTTCACCTTCTTCCCTTTAAAATACACGCAGGGACTAGCTAGTCGGATAGAACAATAATGTCAATTATTGTAAACAAAGCTTAAGCGTCAACTCATCCATCCATAAAGCACCCTTTAAGGGGCTGGATTTAAGCTTCAGATCAATTTTTTGTAGATAACGATAGATAGCACGCAGTTTAGAGGGCGAAAAATTGCGGCATTGCCCTGCATAATCTTTAACAAAAAACGGGCTTACACCTAAAAGAGAAGCCATTTCGTATTCGGGCCGGCCTGCATTTTCGGAAGCTAACATAAGAAGCCTAAAATGACGGATGAGCATAATCAGAATACGCACCGGCGGCTCACCGTTTAAAAACAAATCATCCAAAATACGGCTCGCCTGTGTCACACTCTTTTTTCCCAAACTTTCGGCCAAATCAAAAACCGTATGCGAATGAAAATCGCCCACCACAGCCGATACCTCTTTAACATCGGCCTGTTTTGCCGGCAGCACATAAATTTGCAGCTTTTCCAAAGCACTCACTAAACCGGCCAAATTATTGCCCACACTATCTACCAGCGCGCGTATAGCCTGCGTGGTTAAGCCAAGCCCTATGCGTTTCGATTCTATCTGAACCCATTCAGGAAGTTTATTATCGTAAGGCGGTTTTACTTCGGTAACCCAATTCTTTTTAATCGCTTCTTTCCAAATCCCTAAACGCTTATCGATTTTATCGGCGACGAGCACCAATACCGATGCATCCTGCGGGTTTTTAAAATATGTCTCCCAAGGCCCTAAATCATCCTTTTTTGATTCACCCACTCCACTCACAATCACCACTTTTTGCGAGGCAAATAAGGAACCGGTAACAAGATTATCGATAAGAGAAGCTGCCGGGGTTTCTTTGGAGATGTAGCGTTCAACTAAAAGAGGATCGTATTTATCGCCGAGCACTTTTTGAATGATGGCGTTTTTTTCACGCTCAATCAAAAAGGTATCGGTTCCGACTAAAATGTGAATGGGTTGATGCATAAGCTCCTCCCCTCCTTTGTAAGGAGGGGCTGGGGGAGGTAGTGCGACTACCCTCCCTAACCCTCCCTTACAAAGGGAGGGAACTAAGAGTCCTTCACCACAAAGTTAAGCAGTTTGTTTTTTACAAAAATTGTTTTAACAACCTGCTTCCCTTCAAGATACGGCTTCGATTTTTCATTGTCATGCGCAGCTTTTACGGCGTCATCCTGAGAAACATCCACAGGTAAATTGAGTTGAGCACGCAGCTTGCCATTCACTTGTACCACAATGGTAACATTACTCACCTGCAGTGCTTTTTCATCATACTTGGGCCAGGGATAAGTAGCCAGATCTCCACCAACACCCATAATTTCGGCCAACTCCTCGGCCATGTGCGGCACAAAAGGAAAAAGAAGCACCACCAGTGTTTTAAGCGCATCCTTAAACGCCGCCGAAAGCCCGCTTTGCGGCGCAATTTTTTGTAAAAAATTCACCAGCTCCATAATACTGGATACAGCCGTGTTAAAATGAAATTCATCGCCGATATCTTCCGTCACTTTTTTAATGGTTTTATGCACCCAATATAAAAGTTCAGGATGATCCTGATTCCCTTCCCAGCGATTACTAACGGTCTCGTACGCTAAATTCCACACGCGGTTTAAAAAACGATACGAACCTTCCACACCCGCATCCGACCAATCGAGATCGCGTTCGGGAGGCGATGCAAACAGCATAAAAAGGCGCGCCGTATCGGCGCCGTATTGCTCGATAATATGATTAGGATCCACCACATTACCTTTAGACTTACTCATCTTGGCGCCATCTTTAATAACCATGCCCTGAGTTAACAGTTTTTCGAAAGGTTCGGAGAGTTTGAGATAACCTAAATCGGACAACACGCGCGTGAAAAAGCGCGAGTACAAAAGATGCAACACCGCATGCTCGATACCGCCGATATATTGGTCGATAGGGAGCCAGTACGCAGCCTTTTCGGGGCTAAAGGGTTCCGTCGTGGCGTTAGGATCGGTATAACGCAAAAAATACCAGGACGATTCCATGAAGGTATCCATGGTATCGGTTTCGCGACGCGCTTTATTGCCGCACGTAGGGCAATTCACATTTACAAAAGCTTCATGACGCGAAAGCGGTGAGCCTTCTACTCCGGTAAAAGAAACATCAAAAGGCAATTTAACAGGTAAATCAGATTCGGGAACCGGAACCATGCCGCACGCTTCGCAATGGATGATAGGTATGGGTGTTCCCCAATAACGCTGGCGCGAAATACCCCAGTCGCGCAGTTTATAATTTACACTCTTGCGTCCTAATTTTTTGCGTTCCAAGAAATCGACAATCGCATGTTTAGCCACTTCATTTTTCATCCCGGTAAACTGTCCGGAATTAGCAAGATTACCTTCTTCAGTATAAGCGGCCTTCATGGCTTTGCCATCAAGATGCTGGCCCTTGGGTTCAATCACCACATTGATCGGGAGATCATACTTACGAGCAAATTCAAAATCGCGTTGATCATGCGCGGGAACAGCCATCACAGCCCCGGTTCCGTAACCCATCAGCACAAAGTTGGCCACGTAGATGGGCACACGGCGGTTGTTCACAGGATTAATGGCAAAAGCCCCGGTAAAAACCCCTTCTTTTTCCTTTTCGGCAAATTTATCTTCGGTTTTTTCGGCCTTGTTTACTTTATCTACAAAAGCACGCACGCTATCCGCTTGCGGTTTACCTTCAATGAGTTTTTCAACCAGCGGGCTTTGAGGCGCAATCGACATAAACGTTACACCAAACAAAGTATCGGGACGCGTGGTAAAAATAGTGACCTTCTCTTTTGTACCTTCTAAAGTAAAATCAATTTCAGCCCCGGTGGATTTTCCAATCCATTCGCGCTGCATGGTCAGCACACGATCGGGCCAGCCGTCTTTTAATTCTTCAATCCCTTTCAGTAAATCTTCCGCGTAAGCGGTAATTTTAAAGAACCATTGTTTAAGCGGCTTTAATATAACCGGGCTATCGCAGCGCCAGCATTTGGCATCCACCACCTGTTCATTGGCCAACACGGTGGCACAGGTGTTACACCAGTTTACTTCCGATAATTTTTGATACGCCAGCCCTTTCTCCCACATGCGGATAAAAAATTCCTGCTCCCATTTAAAATATTCGGGTTTGGAGGTATTTACTTCGCGCGTCCAATCGTAGGAGAAACCCATACGCTTTAATTGCTCGCGCATTTCGGCCACGTTTTTATCGGTCCAGGTTTGAGGGTGGCTGTTATTTTTAATAGCCGCATTTTCGGCCGGCATCCCAAAGGCATCCCAACCCATGGGGTGCAATACATTAAAACCCTTCATGCGTTTAAAGCGGGCCACTACATCGCCAATGGTATAGTTGCGCACATGGCCCATATGGATGCGGCCGGAGGGATAGGGAAACATTTCAAGGAGATAATATTTGGGTTTGGATGTATCAAAACCGGTGGCGTTTACCTGGGTATCATCCCATTTTTTCTGACGGTTAACTTCGATTAGTTGCGGGTTGTATTTTTGTTCCATAGCACTGAATAAGGTAGATGTCGGGAAGCGTCGAAGGAAAGAATTTGACCCCACTTCGCTACGCTACGGGGACCATTCCACCCTGATCTACGATCAGGGCTCCATGGACCTGCGGCTCCCGTGGTGTTATCACCACTGTATTTTTGTCGGGAAGCCCCACTTCGCTAACGCTACGGGGACCGTTTCGCTTCGCTACACGGACAGGATTTGCCGTTCACGAAACTAATTCCGATTCATTCAATGTCGGGAAGACAGGATTTGAACCTGCGGCTCCCTGCTCCCAAAGCAGGTACTCTACCGGGCTGAGTTACTTCCCGAAACTTCGGGCTGCTTGTCCGCCTCTGGCGGAAGTTACTTCCCGAAACAACCATTATTATTGGAGTTTGCGCTTCTATTCAAGCGCTAAAAATTATTAGAAAAATTACTGAATACCCATTCATATTTTTTCTTGCCTTTTAAGTTTAAATACGCAAAAAAGCGTGCCACCAGAGGATACTTATGACCTTTAAAAAGATCGACCATATCGCCATTGCCGTGCCCGACCTGGAAAAAGCCATAAACCTTTACACCAGCCTCTTGGGTAAAAAACCTGAACATATTGAAGAAGTTGCCGATCAAAAAGTACGCGCGGCTTTCTTTGGTGTGGGCGAATCTAACTTAGAACTTTTGTGGCCTACATCTGAGGCAAGCCCCATCACCAATTTTTTAAAGAAAAACGAACGCGGCGGGCTTCATCATATTTGTATTGAAGTAGAAAACATCGACAAGCATTTGGAAGAATTAAAAGCCAAAGGCGTGGTGTTGATTGACGAAAAACCCCGCCTGGGCGCGCATAATAAAAGAATTGCGTTTGTTCACCCCAAGTCGACGGGTGGCGTGTTAATAGAATTATCAGAACCACAACACTAGTTGTTCGTGCGTTCGTGACTTCGTGCGTTCGAATCGATCGCACGATCGCACGATCGTACGATCGCACGAAAAAATGAGCAAAAACATTCACCCCAACGAAGCCCTCTTTAAAGGCGAAAAACCCTTTCCGGTTATCCCCTCTTGCGAACATTTTGCCGGATCCGAAAAACTCATCACCAAAGCGTTAGAGCTTCAGGCCAAATTAAACGGCGTGTTTGACATTACCATGGATTGCGAAGACGGTGCTCCCGAAGGCCGCGAAAAAGAACACGCGCAGATGATTATTGATATTCAAAAGTCGGCTTTGAACAAACACAAGCAATCGGGCGTGCGTATCCACGATTACTCCAACCAACACTGGAAACAGGATGTGGATATTTTGGTTCCTGCTATCGGCGAAACAGTGGCTTACATTACAATCCCAAAGCCAACCGCTGCTTCTCAAGTTAAAGAAATGATCGGCTACATTCAACAAACCGCTAAAAATGCCGGTATTAAACGCGAAATTCCTATTCACGTTTTAATTGAAACACACGGTGCCTTGGCCGAAGTTTATCAAATTGCTGCCATGCCCTGGATGCAAGTGCTCGATTTTGGCTTGATGGATTTTGTGAGTGCTCACCACGGCGCTATCCCCGATAGCTGCATGAAGTCGCCTGGCCAGTTTGAACACGCGCTGATTGCTCGTGCTAAAGGCAATGTGGTGGCTGCTGCGCTTGCCAACGGCATTATCCCCGCTCACAACGTGACGCTCGATTTAAAAGATTCATACAAAACCTATCAAGATGCGCGCCGTGCTCATACCGAATTTGGTTTCTTGCGTATGTGGTCCATTTACCCCACTCAAATTCAATCGATTGTAGACGCCATTAGCCCTGATTATTCTCAGGTGCAAAAAGGTGTGGCCATCTTACTTGAAGCTCAAAAAGCCGATTGGGGTCCCATTCAGTATGCTGGCGATTTGCACGACCGCGCTACTTACCGCTACTACTGGGAATTAGTACAACGCGCTCATCTCTCGGGACAAAAATTACCAGAAGAAGCTAACAAGGCCTTCTTCGGATAAGGAACATTATTATGGATAAGGCAAAAGTTCTCTCGTTATTAAACAACGGCAACAATCTTTTAGAAACCATCTTGGCTTATATTACCAAGGAAGGAACCAAAGACGGTAAAGTTTCGGTTTCTAAATTAGACCAACATCAAGTACTCAATACCGATTTGGTTTGGCTTAAAAGTGAAGTTTTTGCTGCCCGCGAATTAGTTGAGTATGCCGCCAAAGTTAACGGAGAACTCGAAACCAAATTGGCCGAATTTTATGCCGCCGATACTTTAAATGATATTTGCCAAAAAGTAGTACCCCATATGTGGCGCATTGGACTTACCGAAGAACAAATGCATGCCACTATTTGGAATAAAGAAGTAGGTAATTTTGTTACCGAAAAACTCTCCCCCACTTTTTACGAACCCATTGCTAAACTGATCGAAGACAAAAAATCGGGCGGCACTTACAATTTAACCGACGATCAACAAATGATTGCCGACACGTTCCGCAAATTTGCCGAAGACAACGTGATTCCCAAAGCCGAACACGTGCACCGTCACGACGATTTGATTCCTTCTGAAATTTTAAACGGCTTAAAAGAATTAGGCTGTTTTGGTTTATCTATCCCGCAAAAATTTGGCGGCTTTCAGCCCGATGATAAAGACGATAACATCAGCATGCTGCTTGTTACCGAAGAATTAAGCCGCGGTTCTGTAGGTGTGGCTGGTTCGCTTATTACCCGCCCCGAAATTTTGTCGAAAGCTCTTTTAAAAGGTGGCACCGAAGAACAAAAACAACGTTTGCTCCCTCTCATTGCTACAGGCGAACGCATGGCGGCAGTAGCTGTTACCGAACCCGATTATGGTTCAGACGTTGCTTCTCTTAAAGTTGGTGCTAAAAAAACCGAAGGTGGCTGGCTGATTAATGGTGTTAAAACCTGGTGTACCTACGCCGGTTTTGCCGACACCTTGCTGGTTTTATGCCGCACCGATCCCGATTTATCCAAAGGCCACAAAGGTCTTTCTATTCTTTTGGCCGAAAAGCCCAGCTTTGATGGTCACGAATTCTCTCACAAACAACCCAGCGGCGGTACCATTGAAGGTAAAGCTATTGGCACCATCGGCTATCGCGGTATGCATAGCTTTGAAGTATCGTTCCAGGATTATTTTGTTCCCGATGAAAATTTAGTAGGTGGCCCCGAAGGTTTAGGAAAAGGTTTCTACTTACAAATGGCCGGCTTTGCCGGTGGTCGTTTGCAAACAGCAGCTCGTGCTAACGGTGTAATGCAAGCTGCTTTTGAAAAAGCCATCCAGTACTCGCTGGAACGCAGCGTGTTTGGCAAACCCATCATCAATTATCAAATCACCAAATACCGTTTGGTGCGCATGGCCGCCATTATTCAGGCCAGCCGCCAATTCACCTACGCCTCCGCCCGCCTCATGGACGAAGGTAGAGGCCAGATGGAAGCATCTCTCGTAAAATACTACGCCAGCAAAATTTCTGAATGGGTAACCCGCGAAGCCATGCAGCTGCACGGCGGCATGGGTTATGCCGAAGAATATGCCGTAAGCCGCTTTTTTGTGGATGCTCGCGTGTTCAGTATTTTTGAAGGCGCCGAAGATACGCTGGTGCAACGCGTGATTATTCGCAGCTTGGTGGAAGAAAAGATGAAGCAGTAGTCTTAAGCAAAAATCTTATCCATCACACGCCCACGGTATTCAAAAATTTTTCTTAAATTAAATCCTACAAAGGGCATGGTTAACGCCCCGCCTAAAGGATAAAAAGCTACTTCATCTCTACATACTGTGCCGCCTTTTGAGCTTTCAAAGCTATGCAGATGAATCCATTTTTTATACGGGCCTTTTAACTGTTCATCCACAAAACATTTGCCAGGTTCCCAACGCGATATCAGCGTTTTCCATTTCATGGGCACACCAAATAATTTTATTTTGTAGTCTATTAAAAGCCCTTCTTTCATCACTATGGGCGGTGGCGTGATGATTGAAAAATTAAGCCAGGCGGGTGTCATTTTTTCCAAATTTTGCGCCTCGGCAAAAAAAGAAAAAACTTCTTTAAGCGGTTTATTCGCCCATTTTTCACTGGTTAATTTATAGCCGTCATTTTCTTTTGTAATGATCACCATGTTATTTTTTTGAAATATATTTGTTATCTTTAATATAAAACCGATAAGGCAAGTTTGCGCCCTCTACTATTCCAATACGAGTCGTTGTCACAACATCTTTCTTTTTAATTTTTCCCTCATTCAAAAGATACAAAGGTCCTTCATGTAAACGATGTTTATTATGTTCTTTCTCAATCCCCATCGCCATCACTAATTTTCCTGGTCCGCTACAGAGATCACGGTCTAATTTAGCTTTGGGACGACGCTTAAACATGAGCGGAATTCCCTCCACCGGCTCCAGAGCGCGTATCAACACTGCCTCACCCCTGCCCTTTTTCCCTGTCACTACATTAAAGCAATGATACATGCCGTAAATAAAATACACATACGCAATCCCTGCTTCCTCAAACATAGGCGCATTACGCGGCGTTAACCCGCGGCTGGCGTGGCAAGCTGGATCGTTAGAGAGATAGGCTTCGGTTTCTACAATACGACCTACAGTTTTTCCTTCGGCAGAATCGTGCACTAAGAGTTTACCCAATAAGTCGCGAGCAACTTTTAAAGTGGAATGGCGGGGGCTAATTTTTAAAAAAAAATTAGACAAGTTTTACTTTCCCTTTTTCAATAATGGCCTTTTTATCAAAAACGTCTCTAAAGAATAAGACAACATTATTACGATACTCCTGAGTTTTTATTTCGTGTAAATTCTCATTAAGTCTTTTAAGAATTTTATCTTCGTCCAAATAACCCAAATCCTTCATCGAATAAATATCATCAAAATCCTTAAGCTCAAGCCTGGCTATTTTACCGAGAACAATATCTTCTGCAGAGGCAACATAAATAACAAAATTTTTAAATTTTTGATTGATAGGTTTGGCATGTTGTCGCCAATCAGAAGGAACGGTAAAGTTTATTTCATAAACCGAAGAAACATAAATACCATATTTTAAAGCTAAAGAGGAACCTTGCCCTCCTTTTATAACTATTATTTCAGGAGGATCTATAAAATCTAAATCAACTGTTCTGTTGGAATGGTCATAAACTAAAGTAACTCCTCCACCTCCTATCAAAAAAAGCTCAATGGGTTTCTGTACTTTAATTTCTGCGTCCAGTTCCGTTAAAAAATTAATTATGTTTTCAAATTCAGTAACCATGGCAGATCTTTCTTTATAGATTCCAATTCACAATCGTAAACTCTCCATTTTTTACCTAATTTTGTCTGGTAACTTTTAACTGTCTTTTCCATGTTTTTTGAACGACGCGAAAGAGCCAAAATATGGCGCGAGGGATGATGACGATCGGGCATAAACAAAGGCGATTTATTTGCAGATTCCAACAGCCATCCCAATCTATTTTTTAAAATAATATTTAGCGGCTCATTAAAATAAAAATCTACATTCTCGACAAATACCGCCAACAAAGCCAAAGTACGCGTATCAAGAAATTCTATGCGCAATGTATTTAAAATTACCTGCCCTAGCAACTCAGCAGGCAACACCTGTTTGGAATAATAAACGCTCCATAGATAATCTTGCCACCTGATCAAACCCGTCTCATGTTTCTGTATCTCTAAATAATCACGGATTTTCACACTATATTCCCCATTTGGCTTTTGCCGACCAGCTAGCCAATGAGAAACCGTAAGTGCTGGTACCCGTAATTCTCTAGCCCACCAAGCTTTGCGCCCTCGACCATATTTTTCACAATCAGCTTTTAAATACTTAATAAGCTCCATTTTTTTAATATATATGAGTTCATATATATTAATCAAGCCTCATTTTTGGATATTTCCTTGACCCAAAACCTTATTTTATCTACAGAATCTGACCAAAGAATCTAATAGATAGATTCAGTACTGATGTATCATATTTAAGCAGTCATACCTGCATCAGTAGACACTCCGCACATTTAAAAAAGGAAACTTTATGGCAACCAAACTTCCCTACCCCCTCTTTAAAGAACAAGCACCAGCACTTGCGGCCGATACCTCTAAAGTAAAATATCCCCAATATGGCCGTGTTTTAGAAGACTTTAACGACGGCGAAGTTTTTTGCCATCCTCGTGGCATTACTATTTACCCTTCATTTGCTCAGGAATTTGCCACCACCTACATGGAAATGAATCCTCTCTATATCAATGCGGAATATGCCAAGGCGCATGGTTACCGCGATCTTGTAGTTTCGCCGCTGATGGTGATGAACATTGCGCTTTCATTAGGCGTTCAAAACGATTCCGAAAAGGCGATTGCCAATTTAGGTTATTATAATGTTTGTTTTGCCAAACCCGTTTATGCCGGCGACACGCTGCGCGCGCTGACAAAAGTTTTAAAACGTGATGTGAAAGAAGGTGGCAAACCCGGTATCGTCACCATCCGCACATTAGCCGTAAATCAAAACAACGAAACCGTGTTGCAGTACGATCGCAAAATCATGGTGGCCCCTGCCGGCAAACAAAGTGAACCCACCACCATTCAAAACCAGCCGTTTCCGGAATTACCTGAATTATCTATCGAACTGCCAGAAGCTAAAAAGGAATACGTGAAAAACTTAACCGGCATTAACACTTATTTTGAGAATTTTAATGTGGGCGATATCATTGCACACGCCAACGGCCGTACCGTTACCGACGAACATTTTCCGTGGACTTATCGCGTGATGAACACGCATCCTCTGCATTACGATCGCCTGTATTCTACCGCTCGCACCGGTGCCATGAGTGGAGAACCCATCGTTTATGGAGGTCTTCTTTTCGCTTGGCTTTGTGGCCTTGCTAGCCGTGACGTGAGCGAAAACGCCTTGGCCGATTTTGGCTATACCGAGGGATACCATACCCAGCCTACCGTCTCCGGCGAAACCATTTATGCCATTAGCCGCGTACTTTCTAAAACTGATGGCCCGGCTGGCTACAATGCCGGCGTTGTAACCTTCCAACTTATTGGTGTAAAAGGTATTCGTCCTCAGCAGGTACTGGAAAAATACGGAGCCGATCTCTTTATTAAAGAGAACGATAAGAAGAAATTAGGAAAAGAAAAAATACCGGAAAAAATCTTTGAAATTGAAAGAAGACTACTTATTAAAAGGGCTTAAAAATCAAGTAAAACGCCTATTGTAGCTCTAACATAAAAATGATAAGATAAATCAATATGTTAGAAGATCCGCGAAAAAGCATAAAAAAAGATTATACCAATTTAACCGGCTTTCTTTTTTTCTTAGTTATAGTTTCTGTTCTGCTACTTATTTTTAATTGGGGTAAATCGTACAACAAAAAGTATATGCAATATATTTTTGGCAATACTTCTTCTCAAACTACAACAGAAAAACCCTCTAAAGGGCAATCCACCCAAGTGGTGGATCCTATTCGTATTGATATTCCCTAAGTTTTTTTTCATTTCCCGTAAGCCTTTAAATAATGGTACAAAGTAGTATGATTAAAAAAACTGTTTTTCTAATTTTTTTCCTTTTTTCTACACAGGTTTTATCTGCCGAAGGAGAATGGCTTACAGGGTCGGGCGGTTATAAGGCTTTAGCCCAAAGCAATGCTAAAAAGGGTTTTCTGCTGTATATCTACACAGACTGGTGTTCCTTCTGTAAAAAATTTAACCGTGAAGTTTTATCCGACCCTCAAACTCAAAAATTTTTAGCTAAAATTGATAAAGTAAAAGTAAATCCCGAAGACGGCGATGCCGAAGACACTATTGCTGACGATTGGCATGTGGATGTTTTACCTACAGTACTGGCTATCAAAAACGGTAAAGCAACTCCCATTCCCACAAAAGTAACTCCTGAAGAATTTATCAAAACAGTTAAAAATGCCCTTTAAGCGTAAACGCAAAAAACATCATCGCAAACTTCCTCCATTTTTGAGGTTATTCATCACACTTTTTATAGTGCCTACACTTTTAGTCTGCGTATGGATTATTTTTTTAGAAAAACCATACAGTGGCAATAAACCAAGTACCGATTTTGTAGCTAAGGCCAAGTGGCTGAGCGAACATTCCGAATGTACGTTGGGCCCAGGCCCTCAAATAGAAAATACATCTGAGGAATCAGTTATTACTGCAACTCCAACTACAGCTGCCAATAAAGATGAAGTTACTTTAACGCTATGGGACCAAAATACATGGTCGATGCTTATTAGCCTTACACCACAACAACGTCTGATTAATTTGGGATACGTTATTAAAAACCGCCACATCGTTACCATGCAAGAGCTGTTCACATCGCAGGCTTTGCAAATTGATGAATATGCTGCCCACCCTTACTTTGCTTTTCCTGGCCAAGGCAACACAGTTATGAAAAGAACAGGCTTGGGGATTCTTTCAAAATTTCGTATTACTAAAATCAATCATCATCTTTATACTTCTTCTACGCATTGGGACAGTATTGCCAATAAAGGTGTATTTTATACAGAAATTGATCATCCACAGCTAGGCCTCATCGATGTTTTTACAACACATTTACAAGCTTCTTACGGGCCAATTAGCTACAACGAAGTGCGTGCTACTCAAATACGCGAACTCATCGAATTTTTTAACCGCTACCCAAACGACCGTCTTAAAATTGTAACCGGCGATTTCAACTTTAAACCCGATAACCCTCTTTACGCACAATTACTTCAAACTCTAAACCTCATCGATTTATCCAGTATTTTAAATCCTAATCCGTCAGAACCGTTTGTAACCTATCCTAATAGCAACAAGCAGCTGGACTATATTTTTATTAAACTGCCCATCACTTGGGATATAAACAAAGCTAAAAGTCAAATACGAGCTATCAATTTAGATCTCTCCGATCACCTTTCGTTGTGCGCAAAAATAGTATTAGACAAAAAAGAAACATCCCATTAGATGCCCCTTCATGAAACTCACTGGTTCCCAACGTACTTTTTTAAGAGGCAAAGCCCACAAACTTAAGCCCTATGTCCATTTGGGCAAAGAAGGTTTAACCGAAGCCCTGGTAAAGCAAATAGATCAGGCGTTAAACGATCACGAACTCATTAAAATTAAATTTGTGGAATACAAAGAAGACCGCAAAGAAATTGCGGCCGACATCGAGAAAGAAACCAAGAGCAATTGCGTGGGCATGGTAGGCCATGTGGGGATTTTTTATAAAAAACATCCCAACCCCGAAAAACGGGATAAGTCTCTGATCAAATAAATTAATGCTAAAATGCATCAATTTATTTGTCAGATACTAAGAAACCGAAAATCACTTTTGAATAAACTTTTTTAAATCTTCTAAATTATCTAGCGTCACTTTTACTTCTACCCTCTCCGTCTCAAACGCATCTTTAGGTTCCACCGTCATGCCGGCTGGTATTTTTAAATCTTTCACCTTTTTTCTAAACTCATCCTGCTGCGCGCTAAAACGCGGATAACGTTTTTGGTATAAAAACTCACGCAAGCCATCGGCATCCTGCCCTTTAAACTCTCCCAGCAAAGTATGAGTGGCGATTTTATCACGACGACTCGTTTCGAAAAGATAATCTAAAATTTGAATAATTTTATTTTGATTAAGAGACCAGGTGAAAACCGTCTTTTCCAAAAGCAGAAGCTCTTCATCCTCAAAACGGCCCAGTTTTTCATAAACACTTTCGGCCCATCCATAATTTAAAACAATTTTAAGAATATTTTGGGGAATGAATAAATAACGCGATACTTTTTTAGCCGTAAAGAGATCTTTAAATCCCAATTTCTTTAAAAATGAATCAGGCACGTCATCACCGTAATGCTCTTTAAGCGTTAAAAATATCTGGCCGCGATCGAGAATATTTTTAGGGCTGAATAAATTAAGATTAAATATTTTTTCAAAAAGACCTTCTTGATTCTCGACGGTCATTATCTGGGGTTCAACACCCAGAGCGCTTAAAGCCCAAAAGCGCTTAAAACCATCCACAATTTCTCCACTTTTAAGAGCCCAAATGGGCAAAAGTTGACCCACTGTTTTAAGCGACTCTAATAAGCTGGCGTCTTCAGTAAAAAAAGACCAACGCCAGCGGGGTTTATCTAAAATATCCATATCCTTCCTTTAACGTGAATACGTGTTGACGTCTACCCCCTCTTTTTCGTAGGGAAAGCAGGTGTTAAGTTATACACCCAAAGAAATCATTGTGGACCGCGAGGTTTTAAACGCCCCGCTCACCCAGCGCGTGCTGGCCAAATACCCTCAAATTACACCTGTTGTCGCCGATGATTTAAGCCCTTATAAAAAGCCCATCCCTTTTACCGAGGCTAAAAAGAAATTACTCCTCACCAGCTATAAAGGGGATGCTGTTAAAAACTGCCAGGGGGCCGGCGGTTATGTGTGTTGTAATTATTTTACCGTGAGTTTTGTGAGCAATTGCCCCATGGAGTGCTCGTACTGTATTTTACAAGACTATTTAGCCAATAACCCCATCATTACCCTTTACGCCAACACACAGGATATTTTTGATTCAATCGAAAAACACATTAGCACCCATCCCAATAAGACTTTTAGAATTGGTACTGGCGAGCTAGCCGATTCTCTGGCCTTGGATGATGTTACGGAACTCACAAAGGAGCTGGTTCCCTTTGTAGCACGTCAGAAAAATTTGATACTGGAACTAAAAACTAAATCAAACCGCATTGCTAATTTACTGAATATGGATCATCAGGGTAAGACCGTTATTTCGTGGTCTATTAACCCACAAACTTTTATTGATCAGGAAGAATTTAAAACAGCCCCTCTTCTAGAACGCTTTAAAGCGGCCCGCGCGGTAATGGACAAGGGTTACAAAGTGGGTTTTCATATGGACCCGCTTCTCAATTTTAATAATTGGGAAACCGAATATAAAAATCTGGTAGCCTTAATTGCCCAAAACTTTAAACCGCATGAACTAGCCTGGATTTCGCTGGGCTCGTTGCGCTACACCCCGGGGCTTAAAAAAGCCATTCAAACCCGCTTTCCTAAAAGTCAGCTTTTATATGGCGAACTCTTCCCCTCGCCCGACGGCAAAATCCGTTATCTTAAAAGTATCCGTGAAGACATGTATGCCACGGTAAAAGGCTATATTGATGAATACTTAAATACTGTGCCCCATTATCTTTGTATGGAAACAGATAAGGTTTGGGAAAAAGTTTTTAATTATATACCTGCTGATAGAGATGCTTTAGAGCATAATCTGGCTGAACGCTTTGCCATTTAAAAGCCTGATAATGCTTGATAATCAAGCATTTCCGGACTAATATCACAACCAATGCCTCATGAAATCATTCAAACCGAACACGGCTCTAAAATAGGTGATGTCGAATTCATCTGGGCCCGCAATTCTAAAGAATTTCTTTTTGCGAATTCTATTTATATTCAAGGGAGCCCGTCTATTATTGTGGACCCTTCGGCTACGTTTACCTACATCGAAGAACTCGCCATGAGCCAATCGGTGAATATGGTTTTAAACACGCATTACCATGCCGATCATCGCAGCCTTAATGGCCTTTTTAACAATGTAATTTTTGCCTCACACGAGGCTGACGCTGCCGCCATTCGTGACCATGCCACCTACGAAGAATTTGCCGATAGCGATCCCAATTCTTTTTACAGTCAGTGGCGTAAACAGTTTTTTCAAAAGTACCACATTTCCGATTGCCCGGTTTCTCAATTATACAAGGGCAATGAACTGATCGAAACCGATACCACACAAATCCAGCTGGTGCATATCCCAGGCCATACTCCCGGCCACATGGCGCTACATTTTAAAAATATTTCCACGATCTTTATTTCGGATATCGATCTCACCCCTTACGGCCCCTGGTACGCCAATGTGGTAAGCGACATTGAAGAATTTAAAAAGTCGGTAGAAAAAGTAATGGCGATAGAAGCCGATTATTATGTCACCAGCCACGGCGAACGCATTTACGACCGTGAAAAATTTTTAGAAAAGATCAAACGCTTCCACGCGTACTTTGATGATCGCGATTCTAAAATTATGGATTTACTCAATGATGGCCCCAAAGATTTAGCCACCATTGCCAGCCACGGAATTATTTACAGAAAGATGTTGTTGCAAGATCCTCTCAAAGCCTATTTCGAATGGCTGATGGTAGAAAAGCATTTAAACCGCTTAGTCCTCAATAATCACCTCATTAAAGATGGCGATCTCTATTATATTAAGTCCTAAACATCTGTAATTACATATCAAATTGGCGCTTGACACAGGGCGTAATAAAAATTACACGTAAGCCACTTTAAATATCACTAACTTAGTGTTATTTATTAGATGGGGCTCACGTCGCCCCCTCCACCGGCAAAGCCGGACGGAGCCTCCCCCTCACCGGCCCTTTGGGCCTAGTATGGGAGATAAACTTATGAACATTACCTCACGCGCCAGCGACTATGCACTTTTGATGCTCATCCACATGGCAACTTTGCCCGAAGGAGAAAGCACCAATGTAAAAAAAATTGCCTCTCATTTAGGTTTATCGCTCCGTTTTTTAGCCAACATCGCCGGCAAACTCACCACCGCCCATATTATCGAATCGCAACGCGGCATTGGTGGCGGCATTAAACTTAAAAAAGATGCAAGTACCGTCTCTATCCGTGATGTCATCGAAGCCGTAGACGGCCCTGTTCAAACCATGTTCTGCCAAAACGATCACGAAAACTGCTCACATTTAAGCGCCTGCAACATGAAACATTTTTGGGACGATTTGCAGGGGTTAGTAGTTCACAAATTAACCGCCACCTCTATTGCGCATCTGGCGGCTCAACAAAATAAAACAAAAATGTCGGAGGCTACTTACGTATGACCGAACAAGCCATTAAAGACATTACCGAAAAAGAATATAAATACGGCTTTGTAACCGACATTGAAGCCGACAAGGCCCCTCCTGGCTTAAACGAAGATATCATCCGACTTATTTCGCACAAAAAAAACGAACCGGCATTTATGCTGGAGTATCGTCTTAAATCTTTTAAACATTGGCAAACCATGGCCGAACCCACCTGGGCTCAGGTGAATTATCCAAAAATTAATTATCAGGACATTGTTTACTACTCGGCTCCCAAACAAAAAAAGAAACTGAATTCGCTGGATGAAGTAGACCCGGAACTGCGCAAAACATTTGATAAGCTGGGCATTTCGCTGGATGAGCAAAAACGTCTAAGCAATGTGGCTGTGGATGCGGTGTTTGATAGCGTATCGGTTGCAACCACCTTTAAAGGAAAATTAAACGAGTTGGGTATTATTTTTTGCTCGTTCTCCGAAGCTCTTCAAAATCATCCCGATCTCGTTAAAAAATATTTAGGATCTGTTGTTCCCTATACCGATAATTTTTTTGCCACCTTAAACGCAGCTGTTTTTACCGATGGATCGTTTGTTTACATTCCCAAAGGCGTTAAATGCCCCATGGAGCTCTCTACCTACTTCCGCATTAACGAAGCCAACACCGGCCAGTTTGAACGCACGCTGATTGTTGCCGATGAAGGAAGTTATGTAAGTTATTTGGAAGGTTGCACGG
>JAIBAG010000014.1 GCA_019695305.1 bacterium | reverse complement strand
TGGCCCCTAGCCTTTAAAATCGCGATCGTTTCTCGTTCAATTAAAGTAAATTGATAGTAGTTTTTACCCATATCCACTCAGAATACTCATCTATTCTAAGTGGTGCACTTGCTTATTGAACCCAGGGCGTATACAGCCAGCCGGGCCGCACAAGTGGCCACCACCATGCTTATTGAAGCCCCGCTATTTGCCGGCATGGAATATGCCGTGCAAGGAAAAAATATTTTCAATCAACCGCACTGGGTAGCCGAAACCATTTGGTGCGCTCTCACTTTAGGCACGCTTAAAATTAAAAACATGCCGCTTCAAACCTGGTTTAAAGGCCCCAATTTTAGATACGCCATGACTTATCTTCCTACATGGCTGCGCCCCATCATCCAAAATTTTGTGATCCAGGGGCAAACCGATGTAGCCACCCTGCTACTAATACGCGCAGTGCAAGAAGGTTATTACACAGGTGATGTGACAGTTTTTAGCGAACTGGATGAAGCTGTAGGCGAGCTGGAAGCCGTGGTTGGCGGTTTAACCTTATCGCACACCTTAAGCCCCGTAAAAGCCCCACAGGTGTTAGAGGTACCCGACAAAGTAAAAGAAAAATTGAAAACAGAGTTAGTAAAACCCCGCGAGGTTGAAAGTACGCCGGAAGAAGTGGAGGCAACAGAAACGCCCACGCCAGAAATAGAGCCTGATGATTTAGAAACCGAAGAAGATACTATTGATGATATTGATGATGAGGCAACCCAGCCTTCTGCAGTCATGCCCGTAGCACAAGCACAAGCGGCTTTAGCCGCACCTGCGCCAGCAAACTCTGCCCCTGCAACACCTACAGCCGTATCCCCAGCACCGGCAAACCAGGCCCCCGCAGTAGCTCCCTCTGCGTCGGCACCACCTGCAGAGCGTGAAGAAAAATCAGAGCCCCCTCAACCCTCTTTAAGCGATAGAGTACTCGCCGCCTTTAACAGCCGCTATACCGCGCTAAAGGCAAAACTTCAGCAACAAGCTCATCTCTTAGGTGTAACGGCAACACTCCCCACAGAGATTAAAACAGCAAAAGATTTATATGCCTTACAGGCAATCGTGAGTGAGATGCTAAAAAAGGCTTCAGCACCAGAAAAATTAGCTTTTACAAAAAAAGCTACAGCCAGAACTATCCGCGACCTCTTTAGTATAGAAGGATTGGAAGTATCCGCCATTCAATCCCACTATACCGATATAAAACCCACAAGCATTTTAGCGGCAGAACCTATTTCTGTAGACTCCTTAGTAAGCGACATCAAAACAGCTTCCGGAGACACCACTATCAATGCCCAAACCCGCTTGGCCGACCTACCCACTCTTAAAGGCGTATGGGCCGAATTATTGGATACTTTTGCCAATAAAAATATGACGCTAGCTGAAGTGGCAACAGCACTGAGTGCTACAAGCGGCCGCACCGCTACCATTAGCCCTGTTATCACCACCGAAACAGGAACTCGTTTAGAGGGCGAAGCCGCGCTGGCGTATGCCGCTAAAGCCAAATCACGCTGGGGTTCTTTTGTAGAGTTGATGAGAGGGTTAAGAGGACAAGCCAAACCCCATATTATCACCGGTGCCTTAACGGCCGAATCGGCACGTCCGCTGTTAGCGCAAGCCTTAGCCACCGAGGGGGCCAACATTATTATCCCAACACGTGATGTAGCCAAAGCACGCGCCAGCATTTTAGTAGCCATGCGTTATTTGCAAGCCAATGGCATTGCCGTAAAAGCCACTAGCATCGAGCTTGTTGAAGCCGACATCACGCAAGAAAACCAACGTAACGATTATGCCAATTATGTAAGGCAAAAAAGTAATGGAAGATTGCCCGTTATTGATGCCGCCCTGGCTTATGCCACAGGCTTGGAAGTGCCACTGGAACTAGCCCAAGCGGAGCTCGCTCGTTTTTGGAAAGCGGAGGGACTCGATTTAACTGTGATTAGGGCCTTAAGCCCCTCGCGCCCTGCTGTGGAAGTAAGCGCCACCGATAAAGCCCAGGCTAAACCCACTTGGGGAAGTTGGGCCTTAACCAAGATGGCGGCCATGGCCGGTTTTCCGGAGGGAGCTATCAAAGAAAAAGGTTCTTCTTTTTATCGCGATGCCGGCGTTCCCTTGCAAGGCCGTGCCTATGGCTTGGCCCAGGCTATTAAAAGTTTGGCGGCACTGGCCGAATTTTGTGAAGGCACAAAAGTGGCCGAAGTAACTTTGCCCATTGAATACACCGAAAGTATTTTACAAAATAAATCGTTTAAAAGAGATTTGGCCTTTGCCGGTTTATTTGGCGTAAACCCCGCCGACCCATGGCTGGCGGGAGCCGCCTTGGTACCCGTTTATCAACAAGCCATTACTACTGGCATCAACAGCACACAGCCCTTACAGCTAACACTGAGAGGCGGCACCGAAACCAAACCTGTTGGTATTGGGCCCTTAACAGCCGGCGCCCGTGCAGCACAAGTATTTGGAAAAGATTCTCTTGTTGTTTGGCTGTTAGGTGGAAATCCCTCAAACCCCGCCCCCATTTTTGAGCGCGCCAAAACTTATGATTTATCCCAACCGCAAACTATTCCTGTAGAAACTTATGACATTGCCGATACCCACCATAATAGCGTAGCAACTCGTGCCACCATTTTGGAAGATGCCATTAGTAATACTTTGGGTTACTCGCCCCAAGATTTATTTTTTAACATTCAAACTTATTTAAATATTCGCCTGCGCGAGTATGTGCACATGTATAGCCTGGCGCAAAGTGACGGCAGTATTATAGACCCGGGAGTAAAGCGCGTTGAAACCTTGCTGGATATTTTAGAGCGCGAGGTTTTTGATTTTTTTGTAGATAACCCCAATGCCACCGAAGCCGATATCCCAAGAGTTATCCGGTATACAGATGATAATCAATCACCACCGGCAAGTGGCACACAAGAGCCTGCAATTACACCGGCTCAGGAGGAAGCACCTGCTCCTCTTACCTCGTCCCCATTTACTCTACAGGCAAATGGGAACAGTTATGATGTATTCGATAACAGTGGAATAAAATTGGGAACCGCAGAAATTGATAGTGCTGGAGGGTTTACCTATACGGGGAAATTCACGCTTGATGGCCTATTTACTATTGTGGCCTCTAAACAACCTGATGGAACAGTATTGTTATCAGTAATTCGCTACCATGGAGCTTCACATGATAACATGATGAGCAGTGAAAGACGCACCATTCCAGACGTTCCGGCCGACAATCCAACCGCCTGGTTACAGGCAAGACTGACAGAAATAGCCCTTGAAGTTGAGACAAGCTTAGGAATAGCCGATTCTGCACCACAAGCTCCAACCCCAGTAGCAGATTACAATATAGTACACGACACAAGCCGCACAACCACGGGAGGGCAACAAAACTTTTCATTGCAAAAGCAAGGGACAAGACTGGGAAACGGCAATGTGAACAGGATGGGAGGCATCATGTACACAGGCCGCTTAACACCCAACGGCTCTGTATTTAATATCAACATCAGTCATCTTGTAGGTGAAACATGGCTTGTAACTGTAGAACGTATGGAGGAAGGCACAATAAGAAATCCTGATGAAAGACGACTAATACCTAGCGCAGAAATGAACTTTAATGCAACCCCAGAAGCAGGTAATTTATTAGGATGGGCTCATGCCAGAATTTTTGACATTGAGTTGATCTTAAGAGCAGAATTTCCAGATTTATTTAAGTAAAAATTAGGGATTGGCACTAATATTAATTTCTACACCCAGTCCGCGCATATATTCTAAAAGAATATCGCCTTGCATGCTCATCATATAATTGTAGTCGTCCAACGTAGGATTAAGTGTAATAGACGCCGACATTAACGAATAGGGCTCCAAATCGGTAGTGGTATCGTTTTCATAATCAATCAGCGCATGTTCCTGAATTCCCATGGCATGCCCCAACTCGTGCGCTACCACATATTTATCAACATGATCCGATCTAATTTCGATAGCAAAATCGGTAACAACACGGCCAGAATCGTGCAAACCATTTACATAGACATTGCGGCTATAAGTATAACCCACCACGCGGCTATAATCGTCTATGCCCGTAATGCTGGAGTCTTCATCAAAATTAATTTCATCTACTTTATAAATTACGCGTGCATCGGGTTGCCATTCATCAAGCACTTCAAAAACTTCAAAACCCACAGCCTCATTGGCAACATCAATGCCTTCAAGCACTTCAGCTCTTTCATCGTCATTAAATAAAGCTACATAAACAGGAATGGGTAACTCGGATACCACGCTCGATCGAAAGGGTTCACGAATAAAATAACCCCATGTTAAATTATCGCCACGCTCTATCCCGTCAAAAGGTGATACCAATGGATCTATACTGGAATTACCGCTGTCTTCAACATCTGATGATTGCGCAGCCGAGCCACAAGCAACGCTAAACAGGGTTAAAAATATGAGTAATAAGCGCGAAACTGTTTTCAACTTTATTCCCTCAAATTAAAATGTAAGACTTTCTTAAAATGACCTTATAAAAAAAGCAAATTACAAAATTTTATATTTATCAGTCTGCGTAGTTATCGGATTTTTTTTTGTAAAGTTGTGTTATTTTTTTTAAAATAACAAAATAAGACGCGGCGCGTTATGGGTTAGTACTTAAATAAAATGCATTTTTTGATCTTAAAACAAACTTTTGAAGCCTTGAGAACGATATTTCTTCTTTAAGATTTTATACTTAAAACTGTTTTTTTAATTCACGCCCTTAAAAAAATACAGTATAATTCAATCTTTAATGGGGCTTTAACCATGTCCATCAATTTGTACAGTTATACTAGCTACCGTGAGTATTTAGACCATGTTTTTGAAAGCATGTTTAAAGAAAACCCACGGCTTTCTTATAGGGCTTTATGTCGTATGGCCGGCTATAGTTCACCCAACTTTATTCGTTTCGTGGTACTGGGAAAGCGCGATTTAACCTCCGACGGCATCTCTAAAATAGCTAAATTATTAAAATTAAACAAAAAACAAACCGACTACTTTAGTAACTTGGTTCAATACAACCAGGCCGAAAGTTTAGAGGAAAAAACGCGCTATTTTGAAAAAATATGCCATTTTAAGTCGTATTATGAGGTAAAAAACATTGATCATAAGGCTTATTTGTACTTTTCGCGCTGGTATTACCCTGTTATTCGCGAAATGGCCTATTTTGCCGAATTTAAAGACGATCCTAACTGGGTTGCGGCCCGTTTAAGCCCCCGTATTACCCCGGCCGAGGCTTCTGAGGCTCTTAAAACCCTCTTTGAACTGGGATTTTTAATAAAAAATAGCAACAAACGGGTTGAAGTTACCGATAAACATATTAGAACAAGTTCTGCTATTACCGAACTTTCGGTCTATCGTTTTCATCAAGAAATGATTAAAATGGCTTTAAAAGCCCTTGATGATACACCCGAAGAGTATAGACAGATGCTTACTATGACGGTAGCAGCAGATAAAGATTCTTTTCTCGAAGCTAAAAAACGCATCGAGGAATTTGCACACGAGTTGGGCGACTTGTTAACTGGGGAAAGCAAAGGAGATACCGTGTATCAGGTAAACATGCATATGTTTAACTTAACGGCTATCCCTGAACGGTGGAAAAAATAGAAAAGGAATTATTATGCGTTTCTCGTTTTTGATACTCGCTTTCTTGTGTACGCTTGCGTGCTCTGGAAGTCAAAATTTAACATCTTCGGATATCCCTAACGATAATGGGCATTACACGATTGCTACTAACCCTACTAAGCCCGCTATCACTAAAAACTTTAGCATAGCTGGCAAATATAATTATCAAGCTGCCGAACCGGGAACAATTCCCTCTACTACTGTGTCAACCGACTTACTGGCTCTTTCTGTTAATCCCATGCCAACAAAAGTTGCTTATAAGCCCATTCAAGACCGTTGCAATCCTGAAAACCCTATTTCGTTAGTAGCAATGGCTCCCAATAATATACGTACAACTTTTGATATTAAGGCTAATGAAGAGTTTTCGGTTAGTCTTCCCGAAGGCCCTTACGAACTTTACTTTTTTCAAAACTATGGCGAGACTAACCAGGTTTTTTGTTCCAGCCTTATGTATTCCGACACTAATACCGGTTCCAAATTGGGTGGTTTGTATGCCGGCATCATCTTAAAAGACGATTTAGAATTGGGTGATTTAACCGAATATGCTTCTGGCTTTCATCTTTCGGATACACTGGCCGAAATTCAAGGTGCTGTTGATTTAAACGACAACGGTCATTTAGATGAGTATATTGAAAATTTAAATACTACACTCCTGCCCGATTTAAACATTCTCAATATGAATCCTTATAATTCGGGTATTGTTCCTTTGTGGGGCAGTAACAACAACACCGGGTTTATTTATATGCGTGTGGATGACATTGTAAAAGAAGTTGATGGTTCTCAAATTAAGATTACCGCCCAAAACGATGAAAACACCTTTATTGTAGACGGTGTTACTAGTAGTAATATTACTATTGAAACCGACACCTCTTATCAGGAGTCTATTATCCGTATTAAATTGCAAAACGCCCTTGAACCTCGTGGCAAATACACACTGATGATTGGCCAAAACACCATTACTACCGAATCGGCACGTGTTTTACCGCATTCTATTGTTGTTAATTTTACAGCTAAGCGTCGCTTAAACCAAGAAAACCATCTTAAGTATTATGACGAGCTTATGGAAAAATTTACTCAATAAAATTTTGACAATAGAAATAAAAAAGGCATCTTTTTAGATGCCTTTTTTATTTTGAAGTGCTTTAAAAAACAAAACCCCGGATCGGCCGGCAACAATCTGGGCATTTCGTAGCCAGAAGGCTACTATAGGGAAAGAGTCAGGGGACGTTTTACCATCCCTTCACTCTCACTCTATATAAAGAAATGAAAGTTGCCGGCCGATCCGGGGCTTCCGTCTCGTACCGCTTAAAACCAAGTTTTCAAAACACCATTCAACCTACATATTAGTTATCGTACAAAGCACCTTAAATGTTGACAGCAAAATGAGGCCAAAATGCAGAAAGTGAGAACAGTTTGTTATCACCTAAAAAAGAAGGGGGAGCCAGAATGGCATTTTAAGTATATAATATTATTTGAGTTTTTAAAAAAATAAAGAAGTCACTCCAAAAAAACAAACGTGATAAATCAAATTTTGTTATCAAGGGGGGTGTCTAAAATAGAATAATGTTCACCACCATCACAGTTAAAATGCCACCATTCGGTAGCTAGCCCCGTAAAGCCAAACTGCTTCATCATACCTTCCAAGAGCTGCCTATTTTTTAAAATGGGAGGGGGCAAGTTCTGGTAGGATCGATGAGCCTTTTCACAAAACTCATCAAAGGCTGTGGGCATTTCCAGCTCATTACCATCCTTATCAACCAGCGTAACATCCACAGCTGCACCTCTATTATGCATAGAACCCTGATGAGGATGACACACATAGCGTTCATCGGGCATATGATCCCATAAAATTTTTTGAATAGAGTGCGGGCGATAAGCATCCCAAATTTTTAAACCATACCCTAAGTCCAGCAACTCCTGCTGCACCATAGAAAGCTTTTCAGCCACACTTTGACGCAACAAACATTTGGCCGATGGATACAAAATTTTTCCTGTAAAATTATTAGTGGTGGCGTATCGAATATCAACCAATATAGTTGGATCCACTTCTTCTACATCTACCAATGGCTCTTTGGATTTATCCGAAAAAATAATCCCTCGCACACGGTTTACTTCTTGCCTAAATTTTCTTAAAAAGCGTCTAGCCCATACAAACTCGGTACCCAGTAACGCTAAACTTGCTGGAATCACAATAAGTGCAGGCCCAGGCAAAAAGATCATTGCCAAGCCGATAAGTAAAAAGGTAAAGCCAAAAACGGTAACCAATACACGTTTGGCACGATCGTAATGATGATCGTGAAGTAATTGTTTTAAACTCTCATAAATTTTTTTCATCTATGTCCTCAAAACTTGTTAAAACTATACTCTTTATCTGGCTTATCATCACGAGCTTTTTAGGACTTTATCACCGTGTTAACGAAGATTCCCTGATTACCAGCTTTCATACCCGATGGGGCATGCTGAGTTTTCCTCTCATCGCTTTTTTTATTGTAAATTTTATAAAAAGAAGTGTTGCAACCAAACAAGAGGTTTATTCACTATACGCTCTGCTAGCTACAGGCCTTATGGCTTGGCTTACGGGGCTGGCCCACGACATGGAGTTTTTGCCTCTGGGATTGCACCAGTTATTTGTGGTTGGCTTTAGTTTACTCACACTCCGTTACTTATTTAGTCGCCAATCTTCTTAGGATCACCAAAACCATCTTTAAGCATAGCAAAAAATCCGGCACGATTATCTTTTACTACGGCAAACCAGCCAACTGCTAATAACACATAGATAAACGCGTAAATGTTGCGCGCTTCGGTAGATGTAAAAAACATCTGCGTAATAAATAACACAAACAGAATAAGTGCTTCAGTAATAGAGAAACGCAAGTTCATAATCATCACTAAAGCCAAAAGTGATTGCGCAGCCGTCAGAAAAATTTCTTCGGCCTGACGCTCATCCATATGCATGGGCTCTAAATGACCGGCCGACAAACTGTAAACAAGCGGCAACATCCCAATTAAAAGTGTCCACTGATTAACCTTGGACGACACAAGCGTCTGCATACTATTGGCTGCTTTGGCACGCAGAGCAAATAGAATGGCTACAATAAATTCGGGAGATTCACTGGCCAGAGGTGCCAGCCATTGTACTAAAATGAATTCTTCAATACCGGTTTTACGACCCACTTCCAAAATACCCTCGGCAAAAGGTTCGGCGGCAATAAAAATAGTATAACCCGAAAGTCCAAAAAAGAAGAGCGTGGCCAATATTTTAGGAAGTCCCTTCCAGGGAGCAATAAACTCGATAGGCCCTTCAATTTCAGGTTCTTCGTGATGAGCACGCGTAGCCTGAAACATGTAGCCTGCAAAAAGAAGGATGTAAACGGCTGCATCCATCCAGCTGAGTGATTTTTTAAGAGGAATGACAAACGAGTAAAGAGTAGCCAAAAACAGAAACATCAGCTCAACACGATTTCCTTTTTCAAGCTTCACTTCGCCTTTTTTTGTTTTAAAGAAATAGGCAAAAACTACAACAGCCCAACCCACACCAATCAACAGTCGATTAGCGCCCGTCATATTAGCAGTAGCAAAATGGATATATTGAGGGTCTTTCCCGGCTTCCCAGGCAAAGTACATATCCACGGCATATTCGGGAAGAACCGCCACCAGGGCTAAAAAGGCTAAAGCCAGCGACTGAGGGATATAAAATTGAGCCAATTCCGCCCCCCACGACAACATAAAAGCCGCACCAAAGATGGCTAGTCCCGGAGCAATGGCATTGTAGGGGCTAGGCAGATGCCCCACCACGTTATGAAGGTAAATCCACTGAGCACTAAGCCCAGCAACAAGAAGAATGGTTAAGAGGTCGCGTTTTTTCGGCATTTTTTCCAAGTATTTGATTTTAGCAATAATTTCCAGGGTTTTTTTAACATTTTTATCTTTTTTGAAGCCCCCTTTATTCTTTGACAAAAAATGCCCCTTTGTGTAAACGAAGCGCACTTTTGGGGTCCCCAGTGGGTTCCCCTCTAGCTTGCCCACAAGGCAAAACCTTAACTTCTTTAACAACGGAGAACAACCAAATGAGAATGATTAAATTTGTAACCTTTCTAGCACTAGCCCTTACATCCGTATCGGCATTTGCTAGCGAAGCCGATATCGTGCTTCCCAATTTAAATGATGTGACCTTTTTAGGGGCACATACCGGACACCAACTCTTAACCTACGGCATTGCTATCTGCGTGCTCGGTTTATTGTTTGGTATCATGCAATATTCCAAACTTAAAAACATGCCGGTTCATGCATCCATGCTCGAAATTTCGGAGCTGATTTATGAAACCTGTAAAACTTATCTTTTTACTCAAGGTAAATTCATTCTCATTTTAGAAGTGTTTATCGGTGCCATCATGGTGGTGTACTTCGGTGTACTCCAACACATGGAAGCAAGCCGCGTGGCCATCATTATAGTGTTTAGCTTAATCGGTATTGCTGGCAGCTACGCTGTGGCTTGGTTTGGTATCCGCGTGAACACTTTTGCTAACTCCCGTACCGCTTTCGCAAGCCTTAAAGGTAAACCCTTCCCTACTTACGACATCCCTTTAAAAGCCGGTATGTCCATCGGTATGGTGCTGATCAGTGTGGAATTATTGCTGATGCTCTTAATCCTCCTCTTTGTTCCTGCTGACATGGCTGGATCTTGCTTCATCGGTTTTGCCGTAGGTGAATCGTTAGGTGCTTCGGCCCTGCGTATTGCCGGCGGTATCTTTACCAAGATCGCCGACATCGGTTCCGATTTGATGAAAATCGTCTTTAACATTAAAGAAGATGACGCCCGTAACCCCGGCGTTATTGCCGACTGTACTGGCGACAACGCCGGTGACTCGGTTGGTCCTTCTGCTGACGGTTTTGAAACCTACGGTGTAACTGGCGTAGCGCTCATTACGTTTATTCTTTTAGCTGTTCCCAATCCTACTGTACAAATTCAGTTGTTAGTATGGATCTTCATCATGCGTCTCGTGATGGTAGCTGCTAGCTTCATCTCGTATGAACTCAACGCCGCTGTTCAAAAAGCTAAATATGCCAACGTTGATCAAATGGATTTCGAACATCCCTTAACCGTACTCGTATGGTTAACCTCGTTCGTTTCTATCGCGTTTACCTACGGCGTATCGTATTTCTTAATCCCCGACTTGAACGGTGACACAACTTTATGGTGGAAACTCTCAACCATCATTACCTGCGGTACCTTAGCCGGTGCGATCATTCCTGAAATGATCAAGATTTTCACCTCTACAAGCTCTTCGCACGTTAAAGAAGTAGTGACCTCCTCCAGAGAAGGCGGCGCTTCCTTAAATATCATCTCCGGTTTGGTTGCTGGTAACTTCAGCGCTTACTGGATGGGGATCGTGTTTGTTATTTTAATGGGCAGCGCTTACTGGCTCACCGGTAGCTTTGCTCCCGAACTGATGATGGCTCCCGGCGTGTTCGCCTTCGGCTTAGTTGCTTTCGGTTTCTTAGGTATGGGCCCTGTAACCATCGCGGTTGACTCTTACGGCCCTGTTACCGATAACGCTCAGTCGGTTTTTGAACTGTCTGTTATCGAACAAATTAAAGGAATTAAAGACGAAGTGAAAAAAGACTTCGGCTTTGAACCTCAGTTTGAAAAAGGAAAACATTATCTGGAAGCCAACGACGGCGCCGGTAACACCTTTAAAGCAACGGCTAAACCCGTGCTTATCGGTACCGCGGTAGTAGGTTCTACCACCATGATCTTTTCCATCATCGTGCTCTTAACCAAAGGTCTTACCGAAAACCTCGATAAATTAACGCTCCTCCATGCGCCCTTCTTGTTGGGCTTAATCACTGGTGGAGCTATCATTTACTGGTTCACCGGTGCTTCCATGCAGGCCGTATCCACCGGCGCTTACCGCGCTGTGGAATTCATCAAGGCTAACATTAAACTTGATGGCGCTACTAAAGCCTCTGTAAGCGACAGTAAAAAGGTTGTGGAAATTTGTACACAATATGCCCAAAAAGGTATGTTCAACATCTTCCTCACCATTTTCTTTAGCACCTTGGCTTTTGCCTGTTTCGAACCCTTCTTCTTCATTGGATACTTAATTTCCATTGCTGCTTTTGGTTTATATCAAGCTATCTTCATGGCTAACGCCGGTGGTGCTTGGGATAATGCTAAAAAATTAGTGGAAGTGGACCTGAAAGAAAAAGGTACACCCTTACACGCTGCAACTGTAGTGGGCGATACCGTAGGCGATCCTTTCAAGGATACATCCTCGGTGGCCTTAAACCCCGTGATCAAGTTCACAACTCTCTTCGGTTTATTAGCCGTTGAATTGGCCATCGAATTACCTGCCGGTATGAGCGTTAAGCTTGCCGCTGTATTCTTTGCCATCTCGCTCTTCTTCGTTTACCGCTCGTTCTACGGAATGCGCATCGACAAGAAGGCGTAATACTTTCTTAAAGTAACCACTAAAAAGCCCCCGCCTCAGGCGGGGGCTTTTTTATTGTTCTTTTGAGTGTGTTGCTTAAGAGTGGATTATTATGAGGATAATCCCAAAAGATCGGATTTTTTAAAACGATAATCTTTGCCGTTGGGTTTGGTGTACTGGATACCACCCTTTTTGATACGACGGCGAAGTGTACTGGCCGATAAGCCCAACAGCTTGCAGGCCTGTTTAAAATCGATGGTGTCTTTCCCGGAAAAAAAATTGGAAGAATCAGTAATATCAATACCAATCACTTGACCTTTTTTATCTTCCCGCACAATAATGCCATTTGTAAAATACGACTTAGCTTCCACTGTGTCTTTAAAATCGATGGAAACATAATCAGTTTCGGAGTCGTGAATTATTTTAATAGGTTTCATAAACCTCAAAGTTAACCATGATGGTTATCACTTCATAATATTTTTTGGATACTTCTAGGGCCACAACAGCCACATCATTGCTAAAGTTTTATTTCTTTTTACGAGTTTTTTTTTGCAGTAACTCCAGATCCGCTTTATCTTGCATTCTTCCGGAAGCTTTCTTGTTTTTTATCAAATCGGCAAGCCCAATAAAATGGACAGGTACTTTTCCGTACTTGCCTTTTTTTCTATTTTTCCAAACAGTGGGAAAAGTACACCCATCAATTTTGGTCAACAGATCAATCCTGACCGGTTCATACCCCATCTGCAGAATCAATCCGGGAGTAGCAAAATCGTTTGCCGATAAATTTTTAGGTGTAAAACCAAACTCTTTAAGAGCCTTAATGATACGATCACCGTTTTGAGTACTAGCCTCAACAAATAGATCAATATCTTTTGTGTAACGGGGAATAGCATGAAAAGCCACGGCAAAGGCACCCACAATACAATAAGTCACATTATGTTTGCCAAATAAGCTTAAAAGTTCCTCGAAATCTTTTTCTGTGTTTTGTTTTTTTGTCATGCCTGATCTTCTTAAAAAGAAGTCTCAAATACTGCATTTGGTCAACACGCTCCTGTGGCGACATTTTTAAACGTTCACAATAATCCGACTGCTGGGCTTTTTTGAATGAAGTAAATTTATGGACGGTAATTTTTTTCATGACCAATACCTTATTTTAACGGTTTAAAATGATCTGTAAACAAGAGTTTTATATTTGACTCTCCCTGTTATTTATCCCAAATAACGGTATGCATAACATTAATTCACCGGAGCTCACAAAATACCTTTTCTCACTGGCAGCTAAATATGATGACGCTGTTCTGATCGAAATGGAACAATACGGCCGCGCCAATAAATTTCCTATTATCGATCGCGCTGTAGGCGCCATGATTTATACCCTCACTAAAATAGCAGGCGCCAAAACTGTTTTTGAATTAGGCAGCGGTTATGGGTACTCGGCTTACTGGTTTGCCAAAGCTATGGGTAAAGAGGGCAAAGTATGGTGCACCGATGGCAGTGCTAATAATAAAACAAAAGCTGAAACTTATTTAACCCGTGCAAACGTGTGGGATCAGATTACATTTTTAACCGGCGATGCCGTAACCAGCCTTAACAATACTCCTGGTAACTTTGATATTATTTATGATGATATCGACAAAGAAGGCTATCCGGCGGCTTGGCAAGCCGCCAAAGAGCGCTTAAAATCCGGTGGACTTTATATTTGCGATAATACACTCTGGAGTGGTGCTGTGTATGCCCCTGTTAGCGATAACAGGCCATCCACTAAAGCCATTAGTGAACACAATAAGATTATTTATGAAGACAAAAATTTTGATACTACTCTCATTCCTCTGCGTGATGGCGTTCTCATCGCTCGGAAGAAGTAATGAGGAAAGGACGGTACGCGTGAAAGAAGGCGATAAATTACCCGAGTTCAGTTTGTCTGATCAAAACGGAAAAAGTGTTGATATAAAAAATTTAATTGGGAAAAAAGTTTTGGTTATTTATTTTTATCCCAAAGACGACACCCCCGGTTGCACCAAAGAAGCCTGCACTTTTCGCGACAGCTACGACGATTTTAAACGCGCCGGTGCCGAAGTGATTGGCATTAGTTCCGACGATGAAGCATCGCACAAAAAATTTGCAGCCACTCATCACCTCCCATTTATTTTGCTAGCCGATAGTGGCGGTAAAGTGCGTAAGCTTATGGGCGTTCCTAAAACAATGGGCTTACTTCCCGGACGTGTAACTTATATTGTAGATAAAAAAGGAATTGTACGTCACGTGTTTAACTCGCAATTCCAGGCCGAAAAGCATGTGGAAGAATCGTTAGAAGTAATTAAGAGATTAGAAAAAGAATAGAGCTCGTCATCACGGGCCTAACCCGCAATCTCGCTATTTTGCTTTTACCGAAAGCGTAAGCGTGAACTCTGCCACATGCTCATCACCGCTTACTTTAGGTGTCGTGGCATACATGTTAACCGTAGCATTTACACGCTTTTTGGTTTTTAACGTTTCCTTTACCGCTTTGGTTGCAATTTCCCCTTCTTCACAAATAAAATGCACATCACTCATGGCACGCTTAATAAAGTTAGCGGTAAAATCTTTAAAAATAAATCCTACTTTGTTCCCCGTTTTTTCAATGGCATCCACCATCGAAAGCCCCCCGGCCAAATCGGCCCCCATGGCCAATACTCCAAAATACATGCTTTTAACGTGATTGCGGGTTAAATAATTGAGAGGGATCACCGCTTCACAACGTTTTTCATTCATCTCAATAATTTGAGGACGAATGAGAAATAAAAGAGGCAAATTTTTAAGAGAAAAGGCACGAATGGCCAAAGTTTGTTTCCAGTTCATGAATGAGATTTAACGCATTGCACCACTAAGTCAATTTCTTTTCTTCATTCCCTCTCCCCTTTAGGGAGAGGGGAAAATCGTTACAAAAAATTAAATGATCTAAAGACTTAGATATACTATAGTAAACCTTATGTTAAAGCTCTTAGCCCTGCTACTTACTCTATCAAGTGCTGTTTATGCCCAAGAACAATTTACCACGGTAGCGGGCCAAGATTATAAACTGCATACCAGCTCACCCTTCACTAATCCCAAATGGGATCCTTTTGTAAAAGAGGGTTTTGATGCCTTTGACCGTCAGGATGTGCAAACGGGATTAGAATTTTTACGTAAATCAGTTTTACTGGGCTGCACCTCTCCTCTTGTGCTTATGAAAATGGGTATTGGTTTTGAATCGCAGGGTAATTACCCGGTAGCTTTGCAATATTACCAAATGGCTTTTGATAATTTTGCCAAATGGGGAAAAGAAACCTCTTATTATGCCGATTTTCCCGAATACTACGGTAGAGCCCTGTATTTATCGGGTAATGTTGTAAAAGCTATGCCCTTTTTGGAAGAAGCGGCTAAAACCAAACCTACTTCTCCTATTTTAAAATTACTCATTCAAAATAATTTAAGTTCCGAAGATACGGTAAAAGCCGAAAACTTTTTGGAAAAACTCGAAAAAATCCAACCTACCGATTACACCGCCGAGGAATTTGTTAATTTTCACCTGCAATTAGCCCGTCTTTACAAAAAAGCTGATAACAAAGACATGGCTACCAAACATTACGAAAAAATACTAACTTTCGATGGCGACAATAAAGAAGCGCGCACTTACATTAACGAATCCAAGAGAAAAAGCATGATGGATGAAGTGTTTAAAATTATGGACATGTAAAAAACATATGCTACGCTTCTCCCTCCCCATTTCCGGGGAACTTAACTATAAGGAGACTCCATGAAAAAAATATCTGCACTTGTGTTTTGCGCTATCGTTTCTTTAGTAGCCTTTAAAGCGCACAGCTTTGGCATTCCCAACGTAACCGGCACTCAAACCGAAGCCATTACCAAAGAGGTGGTAGGTACGGTGGCTAAAGATGCTGTAGTAAAAGATTTGAACAAATATCTAGCTTCTCAAAACTGCACCTGTAATGCCAACGGAACGGTAACCGGCTGCGACTTAAACGCCATTGGTAAAAAGGTAAACGACAACAGAACCCCTTTAAAAGAACTTTTAAACCGTGAAGTTAATTTCCACAGCATGGCCAAAAGCCAGGAATGCTCGTGGAAAGTGCGCGATACCATTAAGCATGAGTATAGCTACTGGTATTGGTACACCCCCTATGATTCTTCGATGGGACCCAAAATCAAATTATGGGTTGATTAAGAAAGAGTGAAACGCTTTATTTCCATCATCGTAACGGGGGTAAGTTTAATGCTTATCCCCGTTTCTTTTTCCTTTGCTTATCCCGATTTTTTGCGCGATCCCGACGCCTTAAGCCTAACGCTTGAAAACACTATCCAAAACGAACGGGGTGGCAGTACCAAACGCGCTGTTGTTAAAAACACAGCCAGCGGCATTGATGTGTTGTGGCAATCACTCTCTCGTGAAAAAACAGGAAACGAGCCATGGCCTGCTTACAAAGTAAAAACTGTTAAAGGTTTTTTTCATACCGACACCATTGCCGATGCCGACTCGTGTTTTTTGCCTATCTTATGGAGCCCGGGCAATAAAACTTTAGAACGTAACAGCCTAATGTGGTTTCCTCAAAACTTATTAGCCACGCTTAAAAATAAAAAAACCGTTGCTTTTGACGCCGGTATTTTCTTTTCAGATTTAGCGTTATTAGAGAGCAATTCTGAAATTGATATTACACTACAAAGCCTGCGCAACATGACAGGTATTGGCTCTTCACCCCCACCGGCAGCGGCCCCTAAAAAACAAATTCGCGACCTTAGTTCCTTTTTAACACAAGCCACTACTTTTGCACTGCAATCTCAAAAAGAAACCGACATTTTATTAAATGGAAATAAAGAAACCATTCCTGTTATGGTAGTGGGTAATAGTTTTATAGAACTAACCATACTCGCTATTCCCTCTAACCCCCTTATTATAGAAACCAAGTTTAATACGAGTAAAATTCCAGATGGCATTGGCTCGCACTGGAATTATCTTAAAAATTGGGGAAGTTTTAAAATTATTGAAATTGGGGCGAAAGAGTAACCCACCCTATCCCTCCCTTAATCTAAGGGAGGGAACTTTCTTAGCCCCTCCCACTTAAATTAAGGGGGAGGACTGGAGGGGGTTACTCTTCTACATCTTCTCCGGTGCCGAAATCCCAAGTACAGCCAGCCCATTTTTAATCACCTGACGAATACAGGCAATAAAATAGAGTTTGGCTTGAGTCATCGTTTTATCGGCCGAGATTACGCGGTAACGTTCATCACCCCGCGCCCGGTCGTAGTATTGCTGAAAAGCCTGAGCGAGCTCGATAAGATAATAAATCACTTTATGAGGTTCGCGGCCAAGTGCAGCTCCTTCAATCATTTCAGGGAAAGATAAAATCTTCTGCGCTAACTGGATTTCTTCGGGTAAGTTTAAAAGATTCTCGTAAGCAGCATTAAACTTTCCATCAAACACATGCCCTTCGGCAGCAGCTTTGGCCAAAATGCTCGAGATACGCGCATGAGCATACTGCACATAATACACCGGGTTTTCGGCAGATTTTTGTTTGGCCAGTTCCAAATCAAAATCCAAATGCGCCTCGGGCGAGCGGCTTAAAAGGAAAAAGCGGAACGCATCGCGCCCCACTTCATCCAACACCTCACGCGCTAAAACGAAATTGCCACCACGCTTGGACATTTTCACCGCATCGTTGCCACGCTTCACACGCACGTATTGATAAAGAACCGTTTCAATTTTTGTGGGATCACAACCCAACGCTTTCACCCCCGCCTGAACGCGAGGAACGTGACCATGGTGATTGGAACCCCAGATATTGAGTAAAAGATTATAACCCCGTTTGTATTTTTCGACGTGATAAGCAATGTCGTTAGCAAAATAAGTGGGGCGTCCACCATCGGAGCGCTCCAAAACACATTCACGATCGGCCAAGTAATCATCATGCGGTGCAAACCAGGTAGCTCCATCCTTTTCAGTCACCATGTTTTTAGCCTTAAGTTCGTCGAGATACTTTTTAGTAACCCCATCCCCTAAAATATCCTTTTCATGAATCCACGAATCAAACTTTATCCCCATGTCCTGGCAATCGCGTTTAATTTCCAGCTGCAGATATTCAATTCCTTTTAAACCTAGCTTGGTAACAGCTTCGGCTTCGGGCAAGCTCATTACGCCTTCGCCCATATCCGCCAAAGCGCGGTCGGCCAGTTCTTTTACATATTCACCCTGGTACCCTTTACCTCCGGCAAAATCGATTTCAACTTTTACCTTGCCGGTTTTCTCACCCATCCAGTACAGCATAGTGCGGCCAAGCTGATCGATCTGCCCGCCAATATCATTCACATAAAACTCACGCGTCACATCATAACCCGTAGCCGTTAACAGTGAGCAAATCGCATCACCTAAAGGACCACCACGGGCATTACCAATATGCAGTGGACCTGTAGGGTTAGCACTCACGAATTCGACAACGGCTTTTTGCCCGGCATATTTTTTACTAGTGCCAAAGGAATCATTTAATTGAGTAATATTTTGAAGCGATTTTACCCAAAACGAAGATTTAATTTTAAAATTGAGAAATCCAGGGCCAGCAATGGTAATTTCTTCGATTAAACCGATATCATCTTTAATATTTTTTTGAATGCGCTCGGCTAATTCGCGCGGTTTTTTGCCCAATTGCTTGGAAAGTGTTAGCGCCACATTGGTGGCTAAATCACCATGTGCAACGATAGCAGGTTTTTCCAAATGCGGTGTAAAGCTGGCGCTGGCATCCACAGTTTTTACGGCATCTACAATCATGTGTTGTAACTGTTCTTTAATCATCGATGGTTCCTGTATAATTTTTCAACCCACTTATAAGAGGGTCTCTTTTTTTGTTCCTGCATAAATGCCCCCAAAGGATCAGGCACGTCTTGCGGAAATTGCATCACATGCTCTTTAGGGCTTACCAGCGGTGCCAGTAACGAGGCCGCTGTAATATCGGCACGCGATAATTTATCGCCCACCAGAAAATCCGATTTTTTTACCAAACTATCAAGTTTATCCAAAGCCTTGTTTAAGCGTTCTTCCGAGCGTTTGGAGCTTTCGTCATTTATATTCATCCCCTTGCGCATTAAAATTCGGGTAAGAGGAAAGGAAAGTTTAAACCAGGTGCGAAATGCGATATTTAAATCGGCTGTTAAAAGTGGCACCACAATATTCGGATATTGCAAAAGCGTATTGTAAAAAAAACGACGCAAATGAATACCAACTTCCTGATCAAAATATTCTTCAAGTTCGAGCGCCTTTTTTTGATCGGCGGCCGATTTGGGAGTAAGAGAATTTTTGGGATATTTATCGTCGAGATAATCTAAAATTACGGTTGAGTCTTGAATATAACGGCCATGATCACAGATAAGCGGTACGGTGTTGTGAGGCGCCTTTAAACGAATGACAGGGATATGCGCCCCAGGCATTAAATTGACAACCCGATACGGCAGTTGTTTATGATCAAGCGCCCAACGCACCTTTTCGCAGTAGTGAGAAAGTTTGAACTGGTAGAGGGTAATCATGCCTCCACCTAACTTTTTTTTAATGGCTAATCAAGAGTCTATATCAAGTCTATCTTATCGCGCCCTATCGATACTTATCATAAACATGATGAACCCATTTATAATAAGGCCGTTCCTTTTGCTGATTTCTAAAGTTCTCCAGCGGCTCGGGCAATTTTATGGGATACACCATGGGCTGTTTTTTAGGCCCCACCATAGGAGAAATAAGTGAAGCCGCCGTTAAATCAGCCCTGCTAAAGCTATTGCCCACCAAAAAATTATTCTGCATCACCATCTCATCCAATTTATCGAGCGCCTTTAAAACTCGAACACGCGATTCTTCGGCTTTTTGCGGGGTAATATTAAGACCTTTACGCATATAATTGCGCACAAAGGGAAAGAAAATTGAAAAAATAAAGCGAGCAAAAGGCTTGGTATCGGCCGTTAACAAATTGATAATTTCCGACCGATGACAAAGCATGGTGTGATAAAAATAGCGACGTAAATGGATCCCTAACTCTTTATCGAAGTACTCTTCTAGCTCAATAGCTTTATTGGCGTAGTTATCCTCTTCGGGCGTGAGCTTTTTTTGAGGGTATTGTGAATCGAGATAATTAATGATAGCGGTAGAATCCTGAATACATTGTTTACCATCAACAATAACAGGCACACTGGTAGACGGGGCAAACTTTTTAATAACGAAGCGATGAAAACCCGGGGGAAGATTAATAATTTTATACGGCAAGCCTTTATATTCAAGCGCCCAACGTACCTTTTCGCAGTAGTGAGAAAGCTTGAATTGGTAGAGGGTAATCATTTTTTTTGACTAGCCTGTTTACAAAACCGAATCAAGCACCCTGATGAGTGCCCCAAACGCGTTTAGATACAAAAGTAACCAGCAAAAACACCACCACAAAAAAGAAGGCCGCTAAAATAAAAGGGTACTCTTTTCCCCAGTGATCAAAGAGAAAACCAGCAAAAAGTGGGCCCAAAATACGCCCTAACGAACCAGCGGATTGATACACACCCATGGTAGCCCCTTGCATACCCTGCGGGGCATTTTTAGAGACGAGTCCATAAAGAGACGGGTTGGAAACAGCATACCCAATACCAAAAATACAAATCGCCACAACAAATAGAGGGACAATACCGGCAAGTGTAGCCGCCAGTAAACCGCTTGTCATGATAAGAGAACCTGCGGTAATCAGTTTTGTCTCTCCCAATTTTTTAGAGAGTTTTCCAATCCCCCCACCCTGAATTAACGCCGACATAAAACCCATCAGCGCTAAAATTAAACCGGCATGAAAAGCATCCAGATTAAATTTGGCTAAAGCAAAAAGAGCAAATGAAGTTTCAAGTTGAGCCATACCCAGGGTCACTAAAAAGAAAATAACAATTACGAGTCCTGTCTGCGGACGACCCAAAGTTTTTGTGATGATATCCAAACTAAAACGATTACGATGAGCTTGTCGTTCTTGGGCGGTAAGATTGGGCTCTTTCAAAGTAAAAATGGCGAACAAAAGATTAACACCCGATAAACAAGCAGCCAAAAGCGGCGCTTTGTTATAACCCCATTGCGATAAAATACCGCCCAAGGCAGGCCCTAATAAAAACCCCATCCCAAACGCAGCTCCGATGAGCCCCATCCCCTTCGTGCGTTCTTCAGGAGGCGTGATATCGGCAATGTACGCACTGGCTGCGGCAATATTGGCTCCAAAAAAACCACCTAAAAGACGGGCCACAAAAAACCAGGCCAAACTTTGTGCCGAGGCTAATATCACCATCGCCACACCCAGCCCTGCAATACTGGTAAGCAGCACGGGTTTGCGGCCGATGCGATCGGACAAACTACCCCAGAAAGGTGAAAACAAAAGCTGCATGCCGGAGTAACTGGCCATCAGTAGCCCCACCGTCATGGCGGATGCCCCGAATGTCTTGGCGTAATACGGAAGGATAGGAATGACTAATCCAAAACCCAGAAGATCGATAAAAACGACGAGAAAAATTGTTAAAAGCGGCTTTTTGTTCATAGAATTGCAAAGGTTTACCACTATTTGTTTTGGCAAGTAAAGCAGTTCATGCTAGGCATGAGCGATGTTTTTCGAACCAGGCATACTCTATCGTCTTCCTCTTTATATGATCTACGGGCTTGTGTGCGAGGTACTCTTTACAGCCACTTGCGATTTACTCTCACCCCATTTTTTAAAAACATGGAATGTTGTGGCCCGCGAATCAATCAACACGCAACCCATGTGGCGTATACCCGGACGCGACAAGCGGGCCATGGGATACACATTTTTATGGATGCTGCCCATTTATGCCCTGCTTATTTTTTTAGAACCCATTTCCAAAATGTTGGCACAAACACCCCTCATGGTACGCGGTGGGCTTTATGTTCTAGGGCTGTGGTTTGTAGAATACACCACGGGTTTTCTTATAAAAAAAATTAGCGGGCGTTGCCCCTGGGACTATTCGGCCTCGCGCTATAACCTGCACGGTTTTATTCGTTTTGATTTTTTCATTTTTTGGCTTGTCTTTATGCTAGTGGCAGAAAAGCTGACGGTAAAATTTATTGCGCTTACCCCGGCGTTGATGCAAATTTTTGGTGGATAGTAGATGGTGGATAGTGGATGGAAAAACCTTCCTTAACCATTCACCATCCACTACCTACCACCCACTTCTTCAATAATGCCCAAAGTAAAACTAAAAACCGTCTACGCCTGCCAAAACTGCGGCCATCAAACTTCCAAGTGGCTGGGAAAATGTCCCGATTGCAATCAGTGGAACAGTTTTGTGGAAGAAATTAAAACCGGCAATAACGAACCCGATATCCCGTTTTTTGAACTCAAATCGGATGAAGCCATTCCCCTTTCAGAAGTAACTCTTGATAGCTACCAGCGTATCCCCACGCAATTAAAAGAATTAGACCGCGTGCTGGGTGGCGGCATTGTTCCTGGTTCGCTGATCCTCCTGGGTGGCGATCCAGGGATCGGTAAATCCACACTCGTCCTCCAAGCTTTAAACAAATTGGCCGAGAGCGGTGTGAGTGTGCTCTATGCTACCGGCGAAGAATCGCGCGAGCAGATTAAAATGCGTGCCAATCGTTTAAACATCAGCTCATCATTATATGTTGTGGCCGAAAATTCGATTGAGCGCATTTTAAACCAGGTGCAAAAAATAAAACCCGATGTGCTCGTGGTCGATTCCATTCAAACCGTTTATTTACAAAACCTCGAATCGGCTCCAGGTTCTATCTCGCAAGTACGCGAGTGCGCAGGGAAACTTTTATATTTATCGAAAACACAAAACATCGCAACGCTCCTCATTGGCCATGTCACCAAAGAAGGCGCTCTTGCCGGCCCCCGTGTTTTAGAACACATGGTGGATACAGTATTATATTTTGAAGGTGACACGCGCCAACAATGCCGCATTTTGCGATCCATCAAAAATCGTTTTGGATCCACCAACGAAATTGGCGTGTTTGAAATGACCGGTGATGGCTTGATTGAAGTGACCAATCCCTCTCTTTTCTTTTTACCCGAACGCAGCAAAGAAGTAAGCGGCTCTACCATTACAGCAGCCCTGGAAGGGGCCCGTCCCTTTTTGGTGGAAATTCAGGCACTCGTTTCCGATTCATCCTTAACCAATCCCAGGCGCACAACATTAGGGGTTGATAATGGCCGAGTTGCTTTAGTTATCGCGGTGTTAGAGAAGATTTTGGGCCTTAATTTGTATAACCAGGATGTGTACGTGAATGCGGCCGGAGGCTTTAAAATTATGGAACCAGCCGCCGATGCCGCCATCTTGGCGGCCTTGGTCTCCAGTTTCCGCAATAAACCCCTTCCACATCAAACACTTATCTTGGGCGAAGTAGGTTTGACAGGTGAAATTAGAGGTGTCATGGGTGCCGACATTCGCTTATCCGAGGCCCACAAGCTTGGCTTTACACACTGTATCCTCCCGAAAAACAATAAGAAAATAATTGGGTCTTCCCAAATAAAAGTGAGCCTTGTAGAATCGGTTTCAGATTTAATAGACGCCCTAATCTAGGGTGGTTGGGATGGGTGGGGTAACAATTTACCCCACCCTTCACACCCAAAAATCCCGTCCATTTTATCCTTGAGTACTCGTTAAAACCTATGATAAGGGTACGCCTCGTTTTTTTGATCGTACGAACTGCTTGCTGAAAGGTTATTTATGAAAGAAGGAATTCATCCTCAATATTATGATGTAAAGGTTGTTTGCTCATGTGGAAACACAATTGATACCGCCTCTACCTCCAAAGAAATCCACGTAGAAATTTGTTCCAAATGCCATCCGTTTTTTACCGGTAAGCAAAAATTACTGGATACCGAAGGACGTGTGGATCGTTTCAATAAAAAATATGCAAAACGTGACGAGCTCTTGGCTAAAAAGAAAGGCCCTCGCACAATTACCATTAACGATTAGCGGTTTTTAACTGCGGATTCGCCCAGGTGGTGTGGGTTCGAATCTGCCGAAAATCCCATCCAGGAATAAACCCCGGGATGGGATTTTTTTTGGCCACCATAATGTAGCGGCTTTAGCCGCACTATAATAGACAGCCAACCCAGCGCAGCACCGCGGAGCGGGGCGAAGCAGGGTGGGAGTTTTGCAAACATTAAAGTTTTGCCAGAACCGCTTTATCAGGATTGTTTTTATTTTTTATTCATTAATCCGCATCTTAAGAGTAACCCACCCCAACCCTCCCTTAATTTAAGGGAGGGAGCTTTCTTTTCTCTCCCCCTTAGACTAAGGGGGAGCTGGAGGGGGTTACTCTTATTTTATGTTCGATAAACTACACGACGTAGAAAGAAAATACGAAGAACTAACCCGCCGTTTGGGTGATCCGCAAACGCTTGCCAATAACGCCCTCTTTCAGCAACTGGCCAAAGAAGAAATGAATTTGCGCGTACTCGTAGAATGCCATCGCAAATACCGTAAAAAACAGGAAGAGCTGGCCGGTAATAAAAAGATTTTAGAAGAAGAAAACGACGAAACGCTGCGCGAGATGGCTAAAGAGGAAATGCCCGGGCTAGAAGCCGAAGTGGCCAGTCTTGAAAACGAACTTAAAGTTCTTCTGCTCCCCAAAGACCCTAACGACGCTAAAAATATCTTTTTAGAAATCCGCGCCGGCACCGGCGGGGATGAAGCCGGTATTTTTGTGGCCGATCTTTTCCGCATGTACTCGCGTTATGCCGAAACACGCGGTTGGACTGTAGAGATCGTATCGTCTAATCCCACCGGTGTGGGTGGTTTTAAAGAAGTGATTGCTTTAATTAGCGGCAACAACGTGTACTCGCGCCTTAAATTTGAAAGCGGTACCCACCGCGTGCAACGCGTGCCCAAAACCGAAGCTCAAGGTCGCATTCATACCTCCGCTGTGACGGTAGCCGTTATGCCCGAAGCCGAAGATGTGGAAATTGATATTAAAGAAAATGAACTGCGCGTTGATGTATTCCGCGCCGGCGGCCACGGAGGTCAGAGTGTAAACACCACCGATTCTGCCGTGCGCTTAACGCATATTCCTTCGGGATTAGTTGTAGTCTGCCAGGATGAAAAATCGCAGCACAAAAATAAAGCCAAAGCCATGAAGGTTTTAAAAACTCGTTTGTATGATATGAAAATGCAGGAACAGATGCAAAGCGAAGCCGCCGACAGAAAAGAGAAAGTAGGATCCGGTGACCGCAGCGAAAAAATCCGCACGTATAATTTTCCACAAAGCCGCGTAACGGATCATCGCATTGGACTTACTCTGCATCAATTAGATACGGTGTTAAACGGCGATATGGATTTGCTTATTGATCCCCTCGTGATGCACCATCAAGCCGAAGCGCTTAAAGAAGGGGCTAGGGATTAGGGGTTAGGGACTAGCTTACAGATTATTCTTGCTAGCCCCTAACCCCTAGCCCCCAACCCCTAATTCCCCATGCAATGGACAACGCTCTCGCTACTCGACTGGACCACGGGTTATTTTGAAAAACACAACATCCCCTCGCCTCGTTTAGATGCCGAAATTTTACTGGCGCATGTTTTAGGATTAACCCGTGTGCAACTCTACATGCAATTTGACCGCCCCATGAATGCGGATGAATTAGCGCGCTTTAAAGAACTAATGCTGAGACGTTCTAAAAATGAACCGGTAGCCTATATTGTGGGGAATAAAGAATTTTATTCCTTACCCTTTGCCATTGGCCCAGGCGTTCTCATCCCGCGCCCCGAAACCGAACTCCTGGTGGAAGCGGTGCTTAAGCATCCTTTTTTTACCGATAAAACAAAACCCTCTCATATTTTTGAAGTTGGAACCGGCTCGGGCAATATCATCATCACGCTGTTAAAGCATTGGACAACAGTCATGGGCACCAGTTGGGATATTTCTGAGAAAGCTTTAGAAATTGCCTCACAAAATGCAGCACGGCATGTGGTAAGTGAAAGACTAACGCTGGAAAAAAAGAACTTTTTAACCGAAATACAAATGCCAGTTTGTGATATTTTTGTTTCTAACCCTCCCTATATTAGTAAAACCGAAATGGAAACAGTGATGCCCGATGTAAAAAACTTTGAACCCCTAGAGGCCTTAGTGGCCGATGATGACGGGTTTATTTTTTACAAAAAAATTGCCGAAACCTTAAAAAGCCGTCTACAATGGCAGCTAGCTATTGTAGAAGTGGGCGATACGCAGGCTCAAAAAGTAGTTTCACTTTTTGATGGCCTAGGCAGCATAAAAACCATAAAAGACTATCAAGGGATTGAACGGATTGTAGTTATAGAGAGGTGAATAGTGGATAGTGGATAGTGAATGGAAAGAAAGTTATTTCTTCTGCCATCCACCATCCACCATTTACCATCCACCATTCAAATGGATAAAATTATTATTGAAGGCGGACATAAGTTACACGGCACGGTAAAAGTATCGGGGGCTAAAAATGCAGCCCTGCCTATTTTAACCGCCTCTATTCTCACACGCGAAACATGCACCTTTTCAAACATGCCCGATTTAGCCGATATCAACACCATGGTAAAACTTATTGCCCAATTTGGCATTAAGGCTGAGCCCGGCAAAAAAAAGGTAAAACTTACCGCTCAAAAAATTACCAGCACTGAAGCCCCGTATGATTTAGTGCGCACCATGCGCGCCTCGTGCTTAGTCTTGGGCCCCATGCTGGCCCGCATGGGTGTAGCCCGTGTATCGTTACCCGGCGGCTGCGCCATTGGAGCCCGCCCCATCGACAGGCATTTAAAAGCATTGGAAGAAATGGGCGCCACTATTAAGCTTGAAGGCGGATATGTAGAAGCAACATGCAAAAAATTAAAAGGCGCGCGTATTTATTTTGACGACATCACGGTAACCGGTACCGAAAACATCATGATGGCCGCAACGCTCGCCCAAGGCACCACTATTTTAGAAAATGCCGCGCGCGAACCCGAAGTGGTGGATTTAGCCAATGTGTTAAATGCCATGGGGGCCCGCGTTATGGGTGCCGGAACAGACACCATTACTATTGAAGGGGTAGATGAACTGACGGGCTGTGATTATGCCGTGATGCCCGATCGCATTGAAGCCGGCACGTTTTTAATTGGTTGTATTTTGGCTGGAGGCGAAATTTCGGTACAAGATGCCGTTCCCGAGCATTTGGGATCACTTTTATCCCGCTTAAGCGAGTGCGGTGCTTTGTACGAAATAGAAAAAACAACCATTCACATTAAAGCCCCCAAAGAAATTTTGCCGGTAAACCTCAACACCCAACCCTACCCCGGTTTTGCCACCGATTTTCAGGCCCAATTTATGGCCATGATGACCCGCAGTAACGGGGTGAGTCTTATTACCGAAAATATTTTTGAAAACCGCTTCATGCATGTGCCCGAGCTTAACCGCATGGGGGCCGATATTAAGCTGGAAGGCAACACGGCCATCATTAAAGGAGTTCCATACCTTACCGGAGCCCCGGTTATGGCCACCGATTTAAGGGCTTCGGCCTGCCTGGTTGTAGCCGGCCTTGCCGCCCAGGGCATTACCGAAATCCACCGGGTTTACCATTTAGACCGGGGTTACGAGCACATGGAGCGCAAATTCCGCAAGCTGGGAGCCCGGGTAAAACGCGGTAAGGTGAAGTACTAAGAGTAACCCCCTCCCGTCCTCCCCCTTAATCTAAGGGGGAGGGGTATTCTGCCTTAATTTTGCTTCAAATCCTCCTCCCTCCTCGAAGTGGCCCCTGTGGGGTAGATTAAGGGAGGGACAGGGTGGGTTACTCCCCCAATTCCCCCTTGATATTCCCCCTTTTTTGGATTAAGTTCCCAAAACTGTCTAATTTTTAAATACGCCTTTAAGGGTCATGTGCTGCATTAAAAAATTAGTCTAAACACATGAAAATTCTAAGAACAACCGATCGCAATTTTAGATACGACTTTGGAAAAGTTTACAAAGACCGCATGCTTTTTCCCGACACGGTGGAAAAAACCGTTGCCACCGTTTTAGACGACATTCGCCGCATGGGTGACCAATCACTTTTTAAATACACCGAACAATTTGATAACTTTGTTGTTTCTACAAAAAACATTGAAGTGTCCAAAAAGGAAATCGCCGCTGCTGTTAAAAAAGTAGATAAAAAAGATATTAAAGCCATCGAAAACGCTGCCCGTCGCATCGAAGATTTTTCTAAACAAGGTATTCTTAAATCCTGGCAAAACACAAAAGATGGCATTACCCTGGGTTTTAACTACCGCCCTATCGAACGTGTAGGCATTTATGTACCTGGTGGCAAAGCCGCCTATCCTTCTTCTGTGTTAATGACTGCCGTTCCTGCTCGCGTAGCGGGAGTTTCCGAAATTATCATGGTGTCACCCTGGCCCCGCGGAGAAGTAAACCCAGCTGTTTTGGCCGCCGCTAAAATTGCCGGTGTGGATCGAATTTTTAAAGTGGGTGGAGCACAAGCTGTTGGTGCACTGGCTTACGGCACTAAATCGGTTCCTAAAGTAGATAAAATTGTGGGGCCTGGTAATATTTATGTCACCTTGGCTAAAAAGCGCGTGTATGGCGATGTGGATATCGACATGATTGCCGGCCCTTCCGAAATTTGCGTACTGGCAGATGGTAGTGTTCCCGCTCAATATATTGCTGCCGATTTATTAGCCCAGGCCGAACACGACGAACTAGCCTGCCCTCTTCTTATTACCGACGACTCCAATTTTGCCAGCCGTGTGGACGGTGAAGTACGCATCCAATTGGCAAGCCTTCGCCGTAAAGACATTGCCAATGCATCTATTCAAAAGCGAGCCCTTATTGTGCTGGTGCGTAACTTGAATGACGGGATTGATTTAGTAAACGAAATTGCTCCTGAGCATTTGGAACTAGCCGTTAAAGACCCTAAGAAAATTTTGGATAAAATTATCAATGCCGGCGCTGTTTTTATGGGTGCCTATACGCCAGAAACCATGGGCGATTATTTAGCAGGCCCCAGCCACGTGCTACCCACCGCTGGAACCGCCCGTTATTTTTCGCCGCTTAATACCAATTCGTTTATCAAAGCCACATCGGTTATTTCGCTCGATAAAAACGCGTTTAACAAATTAGCGCCGGATGCCATTCGGCTTGCCGAAATGGAAGGTTTGGACGCCCACGCCAAAGCGGTTTCAATCCGTCTAAAGTGACGCCTGATTGAGCTTTTGGTTAAGACGAGCCACAATTCCCTGAAAACCTTCTTCGTTTACAATGCGATTAAATTGCGATCTAAAATTACGGCTTAATAAAACGCCGTCCACTTCCAAATCTACAATTTTGTAATTTTGTTCCTGTTTTAAAACAAAAAAGTTTATGACAACGGTTTTATGGTTGTTCACTACCGATTGAACTTTTATTTTTTCCAATCCATTGTTGGCGGTAACCGAAACGATGGAATAATTTTTAAAATACGGTTCCCAATTTTTCATTTCGGAAAAAAACTTCTTTTTAAGAAGTTTGTCGAACAAAGCCGTTAATTCCTTTTTTTGCTCAGAATTCAGCGTGTCTATAAAATCAATGGAGGCTCTACCCAAAATAGAACTCGAATCGTAATAGATCTCTACCAGAGCATGGGCTTCTGTCTCGTTTACAGAGGACGAAACCTTGCCCAGCTGGGTTATAAAACCCTTAAGCCAGGTCCGGCTATCCCCACCGGCCTCGGTGGCATGGGCCAGTGGGAATACCAGAACTAAAAATAATAAGGAGAGTGCAATGAGTCTCATATTATTGATGATGAATATCGATGATACCGGTTAACAGTGTTTGAAAGTAACTTTCAACAAGCTTCATCTTATATCCTTCCACTACAAAGGGATAACCACTTTCTACAGGCATAGTTTGTGCATTGGGAGGAACATCAAAAAATGCCTTTAGGTTAATGGTCACCTCTTCATTTTTAGGTAAACTTGTGAAAGATACAAATTGTCCTTTAAGCGATGTTTGAGCCTGCTGCACGGTGGTCAGTAAATCGGTTAAAGCAACCTCTGTTAACGACGGGGCAAAATCACTACCTGCGCTTCGAATGCGAGTTAAGCCTTCTTCGGCATTTTGTAATGCCCGAATGAAACGCAACTTTTGGCCGGTAATTAAACTACTATCTAGCAGCGATAAAAACGGAACATTATCGGTGGAATAAACACCCACTGTTTTGGCTTCTCCGTTTAAATCGGCCGTTAGAGCATTTACATTTATTTTACTATCTTTAACTAAATAGCCTTTAAACTGCACACCGTAATCATAAGCACCCGCCATATCAAGACCTGCTACAACACCCTGGCTGACAGCCAGTAAAGCGTAAGCATCACCCTGTTTGGCATGTAAATCGTTATCAGTGCCATACACTTCTTTAGGAATCACAAAATCAAGCAAACTGTCACCCACAGCCTTGTTACAATCGGATTCTAATCCAATAAAATAAGGCTGAAGCTGTTTTAAGAAACCTTGCAGTGTGGCCATCGACACATTGTTATCGATTAGCGGTTTAATAACAGCCGCCATAAGTTTGCTAAAATTTGGATTTTGGCGCATGAGTTGCGAAAAAGGCAGTTTAAGATCACTATAGTTGAACTTGTAATCACCATGCGTTTTAGCCAATTGATGATACTGACTAATAGCACCATCGGGCCCAAAAATATTGGTAGCCACCACCACTTGAGGCTGATTAAAGGCTTCCAAAATACTCACCGCCGGGGCTTCTTCGATAGAAAGTGTCATTTTCAGCCAGGCACAACCAAAAGCCAATTGGGCATTAGCGGGTTCATCTACCAACTCATTACAATAGGCATTTTTAGCGGAAACAATGTCCTGCGTTTTTAAAAACGCATAACCACTAGCCAAAGCTTCTTCGGCTGTTCCCGGGTTTTGACCGCCAACAACAAGAGCCAACGAGGCTTCGGTGGGCGTACCATTCACCAAAAAACTGGTAAGACTAGGATTATTATCGGCATCCAAACCTAAACTCACACTATAATGAGTACCGTCATTAAAGTCGGTTTCAAAATCCACCGTATTATCTTGATAGAGATAAGCGTCCGATTGAGAATCCCGCAGACTGCTGCCAGAAAAATCTTTGGATTGAACTGTGGCAGAAATCGGGTTAGACGTTGCAAAACGATCAATACTCACCAGATCGGTACCAAAACCAAACTGGAGCTTTTCGTTACGGGACGAAACAGTCAGATTATAGGCTTTCCCAGCCAAAGGCATAGGCTTAACAGTGACAGGATTAGCGGTTTCAGTGCCAGAGCCTCCGATGGAACTACACGACATACACAAGAAGAGCAAGGCGCTCGACATATAGCAAGAGAACTTCATAAAAATTCCTTTCAAAAAGTTAATATGTACTTTCCCTTGCCCGGATTGACTTATCGCAGAACTAAGCAAAAAGTTGCTAGCAAATTCCTGATTTTCAAGCAGATTCTGTATTCTGTTTGAATACACTCCTCCTTTCAAAAAAAGGATTTACTCCGGTGTTTAGAATAAGGAGAGCCTTATAAAAGCGAGTTATTTCAAACTATTACGGATGAACTAAGATTTGGTTGTATTTCATTTTAAGAGTGCTAAAAACAGCTTCTATGACATCTAAAAACATCCTCCAAATTCCCCTTGGCCATCTTGTGAATTTTCAAAAACTGGAAAAAAGCAGCGATGATCTAGATTTGTCCTACTCGATTAAAACCAAAGAAACAGCCGCGCTAGCCACTTTAATTCATAACGAAATACGTTCTTATTTTAACAAAAATAAAAAAATTACCGCCCGCTCTTTTTTGGGTAAAGAAGCCGTCAAAACAATTTTAAACGCCATTGAGCACAATGTGGTGCTTGATAAAAAATCGGAACGCTGGGTTAAAAGTATTATCCACTCCGATTATATTAAAAATCTTTTTGGCGAAACCATCCATGTAGCCATTGTGTCGTTTTATAAAAAGGTAAACCCTCTTTTTGGCGGGCTTGCTACCAGCATGCTTGAAAAACAAATACGAGGTGCCATCGATTTTGTAATCAACATGGTGCTCGATGTTGCCGTTGGCTTTGTACTAAATCCCAAAAACCAAAAAATGTTTGCCCAATTTGTGGAAGGCTTAGCGAATGAAATTTTGGACGTGCCTATGCACAGTATTTTAGAGTCTTTATCCGATGACAACCTGCGTCATATTATTGAATTAAGCCTTTCGCTCTCAAACGATACCGTTTTGCAGAACAATACTCAAAAGCTCATCAAACACCTCTTACCCAAGTTGGCTAAGGCTTTAAAGGCTAAAAAAGGCGCTGATTTTATTGAACTAAATAACGAATCACTTTTAGACCTTTTACATAACGCAGCCTGACAAAAAAACTTAAAAAAACCCTTAAGCTTTGTGAGGAAATCCCGTATCCTTATATTAAGGGAGAGTAGCGTTATGTATTGGTTAGAAAAAACCGATAAAGAAAAAGGCGAAACTCAGGAAATCCTTATCCCACTTGAGCTTCCGCTGCCCATGCCAGGTGAAATACCCTACCCGCAAGAAGAACCCCAAAAGAAATCCCATTTAATTGAAATTGATATGGCTTAGTGCGTTAAAGGAGAATTTAGCTTCTGAGTAAGGCGCGCTACAATTCCAGCATACCCTTCTTCGTTAAATATACGGTTAAATTGGCCTCTAAAATTACGGCTCAATAAAACCCCATTCATTTCAAAATCTGCAATTTTGTACCCTGTTTGATTTTTCGAAATAATAAAAACCATCTCAAACGCTTTAGCCGGTTCTATCATAGTTTTGACGATAACACGGTCTTCTAAGCCTTCTTTTTTAACAGAACCAATCGAACAGTTTTTGAAATAAGCGTTCCACCCTGGCAGTTCTAAAAAAATCTTCTTTTTTAAAAGACGGTCAAAAAGACCAGCCATTTCTTTTTTTTGAGCTCCTGTTAACCCTTCTACATCAAGGGTAGATTTACCAAGCAGGATATCGCTAGCATAAAAACGGTCGACAATTTTGTTCGCATCGTCCGAAGTGGGTGTAGCAGGAAGTGCCTTCATATATGCGAGAAATTCCTCCACAAAAATCTGACTCGTTCCCGAGGCACCATAAAGTGCCCCAGGAACTATCAGAAAAAAAATAAATAAAAGCCAAACTATTTTCTTCATAGATTTAAGGATTGTTAACCTCAACAATACCGGTTCCTAATTCTTTAAAATAGTTTTCTACCGGCTTCGCTACTTTGTTTTCGATAACAAAAGGATAGCCGGCTTCAATTGGCAGAGTTTGAGCATTGGGCGGAGCATCAAAGAAAGCGCCCAAATTAACCGAAAAGTCTTCTTGATGCGGCACATTGCTAAAGTGCACCGCCTGACCGGTCATCGACGTGGATGTTTCTTCTACAGCCACAATCATATCGCTTACTTTCGATTTGCGTAAGGACGGATAAAAATCGGTAGAGTCATCTTTAATTTTATTCAAACCCTTTCGCGCATTTTTTAAACTTTGAATGAAACGAGCCTTTTGGCCCGTAACAAGGCTCCCGTTTAAAAGCGATAAAAATGGAATATTATCCGTGGTTAAAGCTCCAAATGTTTTCACTTCGCCGTTAAGATCGGCCACAAAGGCTTTATCGAATAATTTTCCGTTTTTAATTAAATAATCTTTTAATTGTATGCCGTAATCATAGGCACAAAACAGATTAATGGCTACCAGCGCACCTTGGCTAGCCGCCAGCATGCTGTAGGCATCGCCCTGTTTAGCATGGATATTATTGTCCACCCCATAAAACTCTTTGGGGATAACAAAATCTAAAGAAGGATCGCCCACGGCTTTATTAAAGTGAGATTCAAGCTCGATAAAATAAGGCTCTAACTGTTTTAACAAAGCTTGTAGCTGCGCCACGCTCACACCTTTATCTATTAAAGGCTTAATGACACTTACCACTAAAGCGTTGTCGCTGTTTGAATGTTGTTTTAAATTAGAAGCAAACGGAAGTTTAAAATCGGGATAGTAAAATTGGTAAGTGCTATTTTGCCCCCGGATATTGTAATACTCCCGAATCATACCCTGAGGCCCAATAATATCGTTCGCAATATTTACTGGCTGCTGATTAAAGGACTGCAAAATCTCCCCAACGGAAGTCTGTTCAATAGCCAACATTAGCTTAAGCCAACCGCAGCCAAAAGCTAAAGAGGCATTGGCAGGATCATCGGCCAATTCGTTACAATAGGTATCACGAGCCGAAATAATATCCTTTGCTTTTAAAAATTCTTGCCCGGCCGCAATGGCTTCTTCGGCAGTGCCTGGATTATTAGTACCTACTACCTCAAGAGTAGCGTCCACACTTACACCATTCACCAAAAAGCCGGTAAGACTGGGATTATTGCTATCGTCTAAAACCAGCGTCACATCGTAATTGGTTCCATCATAAAAATCGGTATCAAAATTGAGTTCATTATCAGTATAATTGTACTCATCATTCTGAGAATCCTGAAAAACAAAATCTTCAGAACCGCTCCGTGTTAAAACTATTTTAAGGTTATTGCTAACACCCGATACCATTTTAAAACGATCAATGGCCAAGGTTTCGGGCTGAACACTCACCTGCAACACTTCGTGGCGTGATGTGATTGTAATTTTATAAGCCTTACCAGCAATAGGGACGGGTTTTGAAATAACAGGGTTAGCGGTTTCAGTACCCGATCCACTCTTCGAAGAGCAGGACATGAGCAACAGTAGTAATACACTTAAGAGACATCGAGATAATTTCATAAAAGTTCCTTTCAATGCCTCAACCTACTCAAAAATAAACTATCCGGTCAAGATACATTCCAACAATCCGTATTCTCCTTGAATACAAAGCCCCTCATTTTTAATGTTAAAAATATAAATAATATCAAATATTTATAAAAAATATTTAATAAAGTGGTTTATTGGGGGTAAGGAGACTTGCAGAATACAGAGAGGGAGTTCCAATCGTCTGACGTGTCAGACAAGGCCTGATTTTTTAATGAAGCGAGTTCAGCTTTTCGCGGATTTTTTTGAGGAGATCGGCTTCGTCGAAAGGTTTCACGACAAAATCGGTGCAGCCTTTATCAAAGGCTTCTACATAAGATTCTTTGTGGGCAGTGAGCATTAAAATAGGCAACATTTGATCTTTAGGCACTTTGGTAAGGCTCTCAAACTTACGGATAGCCGCTAACACTTCAAGCCCTGTCATCCCAGGCATACGGATATCGAGGAGTATCAAATCAAAGGCACGGCCCTTCATAAAGCTGCCAATAATGGCCCCCAGGCCTTCGCGACCATTGGCGGCTTCATCTACCTCGTAGCCTTCATACTCCAGGCGCGTGGCAATAGCGTCCACCAAATCGGCTTCGTCGTCTACAATGAGAATTTTCTTGCCCATAACTATCCTCTATACCCTTTTACGGCATTAAAACAGCAATCTTTAAATGAAAATATCAAAATTTTACTGCTTTGCCCCTTTAGCGCTTTCAAAAACCGACATGGCGGTAGCAATCATCCCACTAATATCCGATACCGATCCTGGCACTATCATGGTGTTGGTAGCCTGAGCCAACTTGCCAAATTCCTGCAGATATTTTTCGGCTACAACAAGCTTGGTAGCCATATCCCCACCGGGCTGCTTGATAGATTCTGCAATTTTGGAAAGACTGAGCGCCGTCGCACTGGCCACCGACATAATAGCCTGAGCCTGACCTTCAGCTTCGTTAATTTTTTTCTGTTTTTCAGCTTCAGAATTTTTAATTGTTTCTTGTTTAATACCTTCGGCACGGTTGATCTTGGCATCACGATCACCCTCAGAAACCAAGATTTGCGCACGCTTTTCGCGTTCGGCACGCATCTGTTTTTCCATGGCTTCCAATACATCTTTAGGAGGCGTAATTGATTTCATTTCGTAGCGCAACACCTTAACACCCCAGGGATCAGTTGCGTGATCGATAGAAAGCACAATGGCATTGTTGATTTTTTCGCGTTCTTCAAAGCTGCGGTCCAAATCAATTTTACCAATTTCAGAACGCAATGTGGTTTGCGCTAATTGAATGATTGCCTGGATATAATTATTAACACCGTAAGAAGCGCGCTGGGCATCTACCACACGGAAGAAAATAACGCCGTCTATGTGCACCTGCACGTTATCTTTGGTGATACAAATTTGCTCGGGGATATCGAGAACAATTTCTTTTAATTGATGCTTGTAACGGATCTGATCGACAAACGGCACCACAATATGCAAGCCGGCGTCTAGCGTGCGGCTGTATTTACCTAGCCGTTCGATAACATAAGCCGATTGCTGCGGCACAATTTTAACGGTTTTAAAGAAAAATATAATGGCAAATGCGGCAAATATAATAGCTGTATACATTTAATCTCCTTAGTTTCCAGTTACAAACAGTTTAGTTCCTTCAGTTTTACTAATAACAACTTTTTCTCCGGCATTTAAAGCACGTGTATCGGCATTAACAACCGTCCATTTGGTTCCCTGATAATCAACAGTACCCACGTTTCCGGGAACAATATTTTCATTTAAAACTACATGATGACCGGCGTCGGCCGAGAAGTTTTTTGAAGCACCAAAATTAGCGGCAAATTTTTTTCTGAATAATAAAAGCCCCGACAAACCAGATAAACCAAATATGATCAACTCAAGGGTTATATTATTTAGTCCAAAAAACTTGAGAGCAGCTACCAATAAAGCCGCCAGGCCAAAAAACAAAACTGCAAAGGTTCCGGTAAAAACTTCGATAATAATAAGGATAATGCCGGTAATAGCCCAAAGGGCAGTAGGTGAAATTTGTTCAAGCATGGTGGCCTATTGTAGACGCTTTTAGCGGGATGACAATCAAAAAATACCCTTTCTTCATTCTTGAAAAGTATGAGAGGCTTGCCTATAGAACATTATGGACTTTTCCATCCCTATTGCTGCTATTGATGTAGGCTCTAACGCTATCCGTTTTATGGTAGCCGAAGCCAAAAATGATGGCAGCATCGTGCCTATTAAAAAATTCCGTAAAGCGATCAGGTTAGGTCACGATACCTTTACCGAAGGTAAAATTGCTTCTTCTACTATCAAGCGTACAGTGGATGCGTTCCAAAAATTTCGTAAAGTTATCAATAACCGTAAAATCCTTCATTATAGAGCTGTAGCAACCAGCGCGTTGCGCGACGCTTCTAATGGAAAAGAAACAGCAGAGGCCATCCTGGCCCAAGCCGGCATTAAGTTAGAAGTAATTGATGCCATGGAAGAAGGACGTCTTATTCATTTGGCCGTATCTAAAAATGCCGAAATTGCCGATAAAAACGTTTTGCTGATGGATATTGGCGGCGGCAGTGTAGAGCTTACTCATTCGCTTAAAGGCAAAATCTTAGCCTGCAAAACCTTCCCTGCCGGCACTGTGCGCTTGCTAGAAATTATGAATCAAAAAAAATTATCGGAAGACAATTTACCCGACCTGGCTGCTAAACATACGGGTATTAAAGAGTTTATAGATGCAGCCCGGGCCAAGGGCAATATTGATATGTTTGTGGGCACAGGCGGCAATTTTGAAAGCCTGGGCCGCCTGCGTAAAATGCTGCTTGAGCGCAACTCCTCCAACAAATTTACAGTAAAAGATTTAAATTATGTAATCGCTCAAATAAAAAAAACCGATATTAAAGAGCGAATGGATAAATTTGATATTCATTCTGACAGAGCCGATGTTATTTTACCGGCTGCCACCATGATTTTAAAAGTAATGACCGAGGCCGATATAGAAAAATGCCATATCCCCGGATGCGGATTAAAAGAAGGTTTGCTCTACGAAATTTCGGATAAGCTTTTAGCTTAAACGCTATGGATAACACCGGTGTTTAAATGACACAAATGTCCGTTTAAAATTTCAACCTGGGTATTAAGATTGGCGCGCAATTCTAAAATTTCTTTCACACGTCTTTCCAGCTTTTGATTTTTTTCTTCGCTTTCAAACAAATCGACACTCAAGGTTGTAAGCTGACAATCGAGGGTTTCAAGGCCCACTGAAGTTTCTGTGTTTACTGTTTCGGCTAACTCTAAATAGCGCTTTTGCCATTGATGGATGTTCATGCTTTATAGATAAAGCAAGGAGGATGCCAAAAACAAACCCCTTTTTAATATATAACACATTGATTTATATATGTTTTACTAGAAGAAAGACCGTCAGTTTTTTGATTCCTGGCACTATTTGCCTCTCAAACCAATAGTTTAAGCACAGTCTCACCGGTGACACTATCCAGTCCGATATTGAGACTGTTGTCGGACTCACGCCTTTTATCCCAATTTACAAACCTCTGATTATTCTCGCTTTTTAATTTTAAAATACCTGGCACGTGTTTTGGAATACTTAAAGCTCAAGGAGACTTTATGACAACATTCAACTTCAATATAGATACAAACAAAATAAACTTTAACCCAAACCTATTTTTATCAAACAGTCCCAAAGTAACCCCTGAAACTTTTTTTAAAGAATACAGCGGTATTTTAAAGGAAGGGATACAAAAACATTTTGATCCCGATTTTATCACTCAAAAACTCTTCGAATTTTCGAGCCAACACCCACAACTCACCAAGCTTTTTAACTTACCCACAACTTATGCCGATACCCGCAATCAAATTGTGAAGCCGTCTGTTGATACTTACAATTTTAGATTACAAAATATGGCCGGTGCAGCACAAAGCCCCACAAAACTCCAAACCTTTGGCGACAAATTAGCCTTTGCAGCTACCACAGTGGCAACCGACATGAGCTCTAAAGGCAAGTGCTACCGTGGAGTTAAAAGCGCTTTGTATCAAATGGGCATTAATCTGAAAGGCTATGCTGCCTACCAGGCCAAAGATCAGCTGTTAGCAAGCCCCAAATTTAAAACACTCGATGTAGCAGCCGAAGATTTAAACAAGCTGCCGGCGGGCTCTATTGTGGTGTGGGATAAATCGCCACAAAAACCCTATGGTCATATTTCAATAGCCTTGGGCAACGGCCAAGAAGCCAGTGATCACATTCAAAACCAAATTACCAACGGCAATAAGTACGGCGGATACACCGTTTTTATTCCTCAATAGTTATGAAACCACAATTATACCTTATTACCTTTATAAGCGTGCTGGCATGCACTACTGCAGAAGCTCAAGAATTCACTCTATATAAAAGCGCCAACACTCCTCTTGCGTTTTCTTTACCCAAAACAGCTTATAACGAAGCTAAAGAAGTAATGACTGTATCGGTAAAAGAAAACAAAAACACATTGTATATTGGCACAGCCAATAAGCTAAGCCTCTCAGACAATGGTATTTTTGAAATAACCGTGCAATCAGATGTACCCTCTAACCAAATTGAAAGCTGGGTAAAAAAATGGACCGATAAAAGCTGTCAAATTTACGAGATTAAAAAATCATCTCAAAATTTGTCTACGGTTACATTTGGACCTGCTGAACGCTTGCAACAAAATTACGAGGAAAATAGCTGTGTTCCCGATCATCCGGTAAAAATCCAATATTCACAAACATCTCAAACACTTGTTAAAATTGAAGCCAAAAGCCAGGATTGTATTTTCTTTAATCCCCCCAACATCAATTCTAATCAGTGTTTGGAAGATGATAAATTTGTTCAATCGATAGAGCTGAGATTATAAGAAATACACGCCATTTAACAATAAAAGTTAGGATATATCCCTATAATGTAAAAAGGAGCTAACCCTAAATTTTATATTGCTTTTATAACTGTTTATTATTTAAACCAGCAAACAAAGGTGAGTGCCATGATAAAAAAAATTAAAATCAATATTCCTTTCTTATTCTTCACATTTCTTTTTGCCTGTGGCGGAGCAGGCAGCCCAGCACCCACCCCTCCTGATCCACCAACGGGATCATTATCTACCATGGATACGCTAATAGAAGGTGTCTATTCTGCTGATGGCTCTGAAACGTCTAGCGGCTGTGAATACAGTGTATGTGGTTCTAGCGGCGGAACAGACCATTCCTTTTTAATACTCGACAAAAACAAACATTTTTTTATGTGTCGCGATTGGACCTCATTTTCTGGAACAAGCTTACCCGGAATTGGGATATCAGACTACAGCTCAAATCATGGCTCGTGGTGCGCATATGGCACATTTGAATCTAAATATTTATTATATGATGACAGCGAATGGACTGAAGAAAGCAACGAAGTTCCAGATCGTGTTTCTCTCATTTTAAATGCAGAAAGATACATCAACAATCCCGACACTTTTTCTTGTTACCAAAATGATGAAAAACTGAAAACAGAAGACTACAATAACACTTTTTTTGACTTTGAAGCTGTTGACAGTTTTTCTACATCTGCCGATGACGGATGGTATATTGAATACGAGGATACTGAAGAACTTAAAGTTAAATCGATTGATGGCATGGAACAAGAAAGTGAAATCAATAGCAACAACTCTGATATTTTTAACAGTTATCTTATAGCCATGGGCCTTTCTTACAATGCAAACACGTCATCAATAACCATCACTAAACCATGCCATACTTACGAAGAGCGGGAACTAATAAACGACTTAACACTTACACCTGAAAATGGCACTTACTATCAAGGACAAGGAAGTGGCTATTATGAATTTGATGTCCCTGTAACAAGGGGTGATTTTATATCTCTTGTGGGCTTTACAAACTCTGGAAACGGATATCTTATTGTTTTTCCCGTTTATAACGATAGCGATTATATCGATAAATATTTTGAAGACTATGTGTATCCAGTAGACCCAGACAATGATATCTACTTCGATTTCACTGACTACTACAATAATTTTGAAGCAATTAATGTGACCCATCACCCACTAGACGAAACAAGCGGAAGCTTTTATAATCTTATCGAAGTTAACACTATGGCTCTTGATGATGGCCATTTCATTATTCGTTTTAGAAATGCAACACAAGTTTTTGACGACGAAGAATACAATGAGAGTGAACGTGATAATTTTGTCATAAATTATTTACAAGCTAATTAAACTCTCATCCCTCATACCAACGCCAAACTACAAATTATTTTTCCCACAGTCTCAAAATCGGACTTTAGAGTCCGATTTTGAGACTGCAATTAGGACTCCCTTCCACATCTCCATTTTATAACATCTTGAATTTCATCGTGATTAAAAAATCAAGCTTTGGCACGCATTAAGCAATAGAGGGGTAAGGAGATTTTATGACATCCATCAATACCAACGCTCTTTCTTCAGGCGCTATTGCGGCATACCCCTTACACACTGAGGGCTTTAAAAATAACCTGGAAGCTATGCTAGACACAGGATTGCAAGGTAATTACGACAATCATTACGTGACCTCGCAAATTTTAGACGAAATAAAAACAAATCCTTACGAGGCAAACAAACTAGGGTTAAAAAATGATTACGAATGGGTCAAAAATAATATTGTAGATAGCTACAACCTTTATAAACAAGCAGGCTTCACAAAAAGCATCGATCAACTGGCAAAAAACCCTACACCCTTTGTGTTAAAAATGACGGAACATGGAGAAAAAGCCTCCCCCACTCCTTTTAATGCCGAAATAAATCTTTATCGGAATGGAAAAATTTTAATGCGTACCGAAGGTAATTCGTGGCCTGACAAAAGCGACAATAGCCCAGGAATTGCTGCTGGTGTTTATCTTGGGAAATACAGTACAACGGGGCATAAAAATCGCGATGGGATTGTTATTAATCAAAATAAATATATCCCATCCATTGGCCCAAATCCCGACCATGGAAATCAATGGATTGCAAACGCCATTCACGTTCATTCTGGAGGCAATAAAGAGCGAGGATCCGAGGGCTGCCTTACAATTCCCAAAAATCAAGCAATGGATATTTGGAACGCTATTAGCACCGAAAGCGCAGATGTTATTATTATTTTAGAAAGAGATGGCCAATGAATAAACTTGTTCTTTTATTTTTTATATTATTATTGGGAGTCACATCCTCACAGGCGCAAACACCACAAGAACTTCAATGCTACATGCCCTATCGTAATACCATGATGCTCTATGGCTGTGAGATTGAAGGTTACTCTATAAAACCCGATATTGCCCAACAAGCAGGCGTGCTTATGTTGCTTTTACCTACAAATACACCCAATTTTGAAAATACACCGGTATTTTTTATTGCCAACACTCTCCCACTTAACGGGAAAAACTATGATCAAATTTTTGAAGAAGATCTTAAATCTATTACCTTATCTCAAAGTACTACCAAAGTAGTTTCCAATAATTTGCAAGACAAGCCTCAAACAATAGGGCCATGCCGAGGTGGCGAATTGCAACTTAAAGACACTCCCTTTCCTTACGAACGTTATTACATTTGTGAAGCAAAGAGCAAAACTGAAGCACTGCAATTACAAATACAAGCCCGTACTTTAAAAGATTTAGAAAACCATTTTGCTAACTTTTTAAAGTGGACCGATACCCATCATATAAAAGATAGCGTCTTTATAAACAACACAAAGTCGTGAAATTACAAAAAAATATGCCCTGTGGATAAGTATTTTTTCAAATCGTTTGACGAAAGAGAATTTCAACTTTAAAGTTTTGGAGATTTATATATGACAACAAAGAAACCAAAAAGAAAACAAACTTTCGGCGTTGATGACGCCCACCGTTTTGCAGGCATTGTTGCCGAGCATTTCAAATCTGACATGAGAATTGTCATGGAAGGATTAGAGGGTTTACGCAGTGAAATGCATCGTAAATTTGATGAAGCCAAAGCTGCAAATAACCTTCGCTTTGATAATATTGAACTTACTTTAAAATATCACAGCACCAAGTTTATAGAAATTGAACATCGCTTTGAAAGAATTGATAAAAGATTTGAATATATAGAAAAACGCTTCGAAACCCGGTTTAACGACATTGAACATCGATTTGATAAAGTTGACCACACCATGGCGCGCATTGCAGCCAAAGTAGACACTCATGATGTTGCAATAGACGAATTAAAGACTCGCTTATAAAAGGATTCTTTCTTAACGTGCCCCGGTACCCGTATCCTTTTCACCATCTTTAATCTGCTTCAAAATTTTATAAAAATACCCCTGCGACACGTCTAATAACTTGATAGCGGCATACGGATGTTCGTCGCAATACGTAAGCGAGGCTTTAAATACTAACGGCACGTAATCCTTTAAGGTAAGCTTGGGGTTATACCAAAAGTTTTCGGCAAAAAGGGTGTTAGACGGATTATCTAAATCGTAGTCTTTAATTTTTTTATAAAAAGTGGATGCCGATATATCAAGCATATCGGCCGTAGAACTCTTTTTAAAATCGTTTAGTTTAAAACAGGCTGCAATAACAAGAGCTTCGTAAGAAGCCCAGGCACGGCCCGGATTATAGATATTTTTTTCATCAATATTTATTTCTTTTTCGGGGTTAGCAATTTGTTTAAGCGTTTTTGATAAATAAGCCACATTACTATCGGCCTTGTTTTTAAACAGCGCGTGGGTAGGCGGAATAGACGCCAACGTTAAATGCCCTCCTTCACGCAAAGCGCAAGCCACCGAAATCAAGTTTTCTAGTTCTCTAATATTGCCCGGCCAATTGTGCGCTAAAAGAGCCTTCATAAATTCTGGTGATGCCTTAATAGACGCATCCATTTTATTTTCGGTACGGTATTTTTCTATAAAATGCTCGCACAATACGGGAATGTCTTCACGCCTGTCGGCTAGGGGAGGAATGGCTACCGTAATTTGACACAACCTATAAAACAAATCTTCCCTAAATTTTTGCTCACTCACCATTTTGGCAATATCTTTATGAGACGCACATACCACGCGCACATCCACTTTTACAGAATGGGTGTCGCCAATTTTACGCACTTCGCCTTCCTGCAGTACACGCAATAATTTTACCTGCAAACTCAAATCCAGCTCGCCAATTTCATCTAAAAAAATGGTGCCACCATGTGCTTCTTCAAAAAGACCTTTTTTATCTTTTACAGCACCCGTAAAGGCTCCAGCCTTATAACCAAAAAGTTCGCTTTCTATCAAATTAGCCGGAATAGCACCGCAGTTAATGGCCACAAAACGTTTTTGAGAGCGTGCTTTATTATTATAGTGCAAAGCACGCGCAATCAGCTCTTTTCCTGTACCAGAGGCTCCAAACAAATAAACCGACAGATTGGTTTCGGTAATTTTATCTAAAAGCTTAAAAATTTCGCCCATGGCTTCGCTTTTAGAAATAATATTGTCGTAAGAGTATTTGGTAAGATACGCCGAAATTTCAATATCGAGCCGCTCTTTTACATGAGTTAACTCTTCACTGGTTTTTTCTAATTGTTCCTCTAATTTCTTTTTAATCCCTTCATATCCACTAATAAGACGCGCATTTTCCAATGCAATCCCCACCTGATCGCAAAATGCATTAAGCACTTTAATATCGGCATTTAAAAAAGCATCGGTTTTAAAACGATTATCTAAATAAAACACACCAATGGTTCTATTTTTAGAACGAATAGGTAAACATAATACCGACTTCATTTCCGATAACACAATAGATTGTGACGATGTAAAACGATCATCGGCTAAAGCATCGGCAATAATGGCTTCTTTTCCGGTATTAAGAACCTGACGCGCTACCGAGTTTGAAAAATTGGAAAGCGAATTCACATTGGGCGTATTCACCGTAGCCTTAATATCAAAATCACCAGCTTCGTTAATAAGTAGCACCATACCAGTTTCGGCTCCCGATAATTCAAGCGCATAATTTAATACCATTTTCAACAACAGCTCTGGGTTATGTTCGGAATTAATAAATTTATTAATCTGCAAAATGGTTTCATATTTAGTAACAGAGTTCATCACTTCCTCCTCGGGCTTCATATCAGCCTTGTTTTCTTGCCCAATTAAACTTGCTTTAAATTTGCTCAATTCTTCAAGCTCGTGCGGCTGCAAAGCCAATGTTTCGGCGCGAGCCAGGCTTTCTTCGGCAGCAACACGGTTATTATTTTTTAGTTCGGTTTTGGCCGTTTCCAAATGAATCCAAAAACGGTAAGCCTCTAACGATGGATTTTTTTGAATAATACCTTCGGCTATATTTAAATGTTCCAGTGCCTGCACCGCATCGCCCGTATCTCTAAAAGTTTCCGAAAGTTCTACATGGGCGTTAAATAAATAAAGCCAGGTGTAGTAATTTTTGGGGTTAAGACTTTCTAGCGTGTTAATGGCATATACAAAATGCGAGTAGGCATCGGCATAATTTTTTAACAGCTTAAAAATATTGCCCATGTTGGTAGCAATAGCCGAGGCCGACTGAAATTCTTCCTGAGTGCGCGCTAACGCTAAAGCACGCTCGTAGTATTCAAGCGAACTTTTGTATTCTTTTTCTACATAATACAAATTGGCCATGCCGTTATACGAGCGCAGCATCAAATCGTGTGCCTGAATTTTTTTAGAAATTTCGGTGCACTTAAAAAAAGCTTTTAAGGCTTCTTCTTTAAGCCCCACTCTCTCGCTGCCGCCGGCGTTAAGCATTTGCGAATAATAAAGATCACCCAAAAAATGATAGGTTTTGGTGAGCAAATATGAATCTTGAATTTTTTCGTAAAAAGCAATGTCGCTTAAAATTTGGCAAATGGCACCAGCATAGTCTTTTTTCATGCTTTTAACCTGGGCCAGTTTGTTATTGGTCACTTTTTGCTGGTTGGCTAAGTCAAAACCATTCCATAAAGCCTGATTACGTTCAAAAATGCTTTCGGCTTCGTCTAAGCGGCCTTCGCGCATGTGAATGGAGGCCAAATGGTTTTCAATCACCATGCGTTCTACGGTGCGCTCTTTTTGATTTTTCAAACTTAAAAGTGCCTTTTCAAAAAGTTCACGTGCTCTATCTAACTGATCGAGCTTTACAAATAAATCGCCCAGCTTTTCCTGAATTTGAAAAACATACGGTAAGTTTTTAAGTACCGGATCGGTTTCGTGGATATCACTTAAATGTTGATAATGATGCACAGCATTTTTGTAATCGCGGGCTAAAATGAAACATTCGGCAAGCCGCGTTTCTACTCTAATTTGCAGCGCCAAATCCAGGTTTTGCGCTCTTTTCCAGGCCATCGATACCGATTCAATAGCCTGTAAAAACTGATCGTTTTGAGTTTGGGTTTCGGATAATTTTAAAAGCGCATCCACAGCCAAACTGTGATTGGTGCCCCGACCCATATGATATAAATAATCGTCGTGATCACCGTTATTTTTTTTAACAAACAAGGCGGCATCGTTGTGCATACGTCCCATTTTGTCGGCAGTCATATCGGCCAAAATGGCGTCGCGCATTAATAAATTAGAAAAGAAATAGTGCTTTTCGCGCGAGGTACGCTCTACCAAGCCCAGGCTTGTTAATTTTAAAAGCTCGGCTTCTACATTTTGAAAAGCTGTTAATTCTTTAAATTCGTCCACAGAAAGTGGCCGATTAAAAATGGTTAGCCATTCTAGTAAGGTTTGTTCGTCAACCGCCAAGGCCTGATAACGCTTGTTTAAAAGGCCCAGTAGTGTTTGGGGAATTTGTATTTTTTCAAAATTAATATCAATATCCTGAAACGTATTAGAGGCCCAACGGCCAGAGGCATTTAAAAGCATGTTGGAGGCCAGCATGGTTTTTAACAGCTCGGTTACAAAAAGCGGATTGCCTTCGGTGCGTTTATGCAAACCATCAATTAATTTTTGAGGCGGGCTTGAAAGACCCGTAACCATAGAAATATATTCGGCCAGTTCCAGCTTGTTAAAATGTTCCAATTTAATAATTTGGCATTGCGCAAGCTGTGCCGGGCATTCTTCAACAGCCCATAAGAGTAATATTTCGTCGTGCGCATGTTTTTGCAGCAATCGGTTTACTTCCTGCACGGGCACTTGGTCGGTGGTATCTATTACCAAACAAAAGGGTGGTGTCTTTTTTTCGCGGCTAAAGCTGCTCCAGCCATAAACCGGCACATTACTAAGCTGCGAGTGATATTTAAATTCGCTTAGCAAGCGCGATTTTCCGGTACCGGTTTTTCCGCTTATGATTAGCAAACGCGCCAACAAACTTTGATGCTCGGTAAAAATACTTTTAAACATGTCGTGAAAAACTTTTTCTTGTTTATCCCTAGCAATCAGCACACCTTTTTCGGGCAAATACGAAAGGCGCGTGTCCATGGTTTCTACATCATGATTTTTATTATTTAAAAAATTAATATCGCGAATAACCGCCGAGGCTTCGGGGTAACGATCGGTTGGGTTTTTGGCCAAAAGACGAAGGACAATACGATCCCAAAATTTGGGAACTAGCGGGCTTACCTCGCTGGGAGCTTGCGGGATAAGCGTGCGGTGGCGCTCTAACGATTCGCGTGCATTTTTTGAGGCAAACGGATTTTGCCGCGTAAGCACTTTGTAAAGAAGCACACCAAACGAGTAAAGATCGGTCCTTCCATCCAGCGTCCCTCCCAAAATAACTTCGGGTGCCATATAGGCGGGCGTCCCCACTTTTTTGCGCGGGTTGGCAAAACCGGCCAAACCAAAATCGATGAGCTTGGCTTTTTTAACACCGCCCTCTTCGCCCACCAGCACGTTTTGTGGTTTGATGTCTAAATGAAAAATACCACGGCTGTGTAAATAATTGAGAGCGCGCAACACTTCCACGGCCAGCATTTCAATTTCATCAAACGAGCTCTCTGCAGTGGCGGCAAAAAAATCGCGGCCACATACCAGTTCGGTTGTAAAAAAATATTTTTCCTGGCGGGTATCAAAACCAAAATCCAAAATGCGGGCAATGTGCGGGTGATTCAGTTCGGATAAAATGGAAAATTCGTTTTTAAAACTTTGGAGGGCTTCGTCTTTGGAAACGTTAAACTGAACTTTTTTAAGAAATTTAAGTGCCTTTTCGCCGTCGTCGTCGGCTACGGCAAACACTTCGCCGGATAAACCTCCGCCCAAGGGACGAATGATGGAATACCGGTTGTCTATTTTTAAACTTTCTTCCTGCATGGGAGCGCATACCGCTCCACCCCAAACGAGTTATAAGTATAGCGAATTGAATAAGCAGTTTATATATAAAATTTGTATTTTATGTGGAATTTTTAAAAAACTAGACGCGCCGCGTTAAATAAAAATCTTGATATTTCAATTGGATAAGTATTACTCCATAGAATATACTTAAAAAGTGAGTTCATTTTAAAAAATCTTAAATAATCCCCGCTATTTAAATAAAGATTAACAACAAATAGCCGTTAAGTTTTAACACACATTCCTGCCCAAAATAGAGCCACAAAATTAACACCAGCCCGCCAAAGCGTCATTATTGTGCCGTATACTCTTGATTTTTATGAAGAAAAAATAAGATTTAGGGTTGACAGAGTTGGTGAGTGGAGTATGCATAAAAGAGAGCAAAAAAAGTTGTGGGTGATACACCCAAAAACTTGAAAAGACGAAACTTTTAAGAAAAATTGCCGATAATTAATTAACTTTATGGCCGACGTTGAATTTCCAACTTCATCTGTAACACCCGACGATATCTACCCGTGGGAAGATCCTGCGCTTGCTCAGAGTTTTCCAGATGATCCTGTTGAGCCAGATTTTTCGGATATTCTTCCGCCGGAAAGCCCCGTAGACACTTACACGCCGGCCGCTCCCAAACCAACACCACAAACAAGTGTAGCCAGCACCACCGTTTTTGATGAACCTCCTCTGTGCGAAGTTCCGGCCACCGAAGAAACCTCTCCCACTGTTTTAGCCGCAGACAGCCCACTTGACGAAGAAGACTGGGGCGAACCTGTTAGTGTAGAAGTTGTAAAAGCCAAACCCATTGTAGCCTATGCAGGCACCATGCAAGTGGCAGATAAACCTGCCTCCGTGCAAGTGCGTGTAGAAGATGTAGATCCGGGCTACAGTGCCGGCGATATTATTGTGGGCAGCATTTTAACCATTGGCGGTGTAGCCTTTGTGGTATTAGCCGCGCCGGCCGAAATTACCGCAGGTGGTGTGATAACGGTAGTAGCCTTAGGCAGCTTATTAGTAGGAGGATCTGGATGTAACAATACCGATTCTTCCGACGATGCTTCAACCGACGCCGATGATGTACACACCGATAAACCTACCGACAAACCTGACGATACCGACGATACACAACAAACCGACGATACCGACGACACGCTCCAAACCAGCGATACAGGTGACACAGACGATACACAACCCACAACCGATACCGATGTTGATACGCAGGATACAGACGATACCGATGTGATTATTCCTCCCGATTACTCCAACATAGATATTGATGGCGATTTATATTTAGACGAAAGTTCTTTAACCGCCGATCAACTAGCCCAATTTCGTTCACAAGGTTTTATTGAAAATGCTTATGGCGATGTAGTGCGCTTAAGCGGCGATTGCGATGATACGGATGCCACTATTAACCCGGGCGTAGCCGAAGAACCGTATGATGGTACAGATAACGATTGTGATGCAGTAACCTCCGATGATGATGTAGACGGCGACGGCCACACGGCTTTAGCTGTGGGTGGTGACGATCACGACGATAGAGATCCGTTATGTTATTATGGCGCCATCGAAATTCCGTACGATGGAATTGATCAGGATGGTGATGGTGAAGATTTAATAGACATCGATCAAGATGGTGTTGCGGCCATTGTTGCAGGCGGCACCGATCCCAATGACGAAAACAGCGCTGTATGGCGCACATTACCGTTGTATCCCGATGCCGATCAAGATGGTTATGCAAGTGGCCCCGTGCAATTGATGGATGTGGGTGAAATCCCCTTAGGCTATAGCGAAACAAGCGCCGGAAGCGATTGCAACGATACACTAGCCTACGTTAATCCTGGCCCCAATGCCTTTCAACGTGTTAATGGTATTGATACCAATTGCGATGGAACCACGGCCCCTAATTTGGCTAGCGATGCGGTGATGCTCTTTGGAGAAGGTATTGGAGATGCTGCAGGCTTTAGAGCCATTGCGCTTGGGGATGTAGATGGTGATGGTTATGATGATGTGTTGGTAGGATCAGCAAGTAATGATGCAGGCCCCGGCATTGGTCATGGGGGTGCGGCCTATGTTTGGTATGGATCTCCCGACTTTTTTACTCTACGTGGTGCAGCAACATTGGCTAATGCCGATGTAAAAATGAGCGCGAGCATGGCTAGTGAAAATTTTGGAGGCAGTGTTGTTGCTTACGATTTAGATGGTGCCGCTGACGGCAATAATACAAGAGATTTAATTGTTGGAGCCCCTGGCCATAATAACAGTGCCGCCTACCTATGGGATGGATTAGGCGATGGTTCTGGTTCAGGTGCTATCATGATTTTTCATGGCGGCAGTCTTGTTAGTACCAGTGCCGCTAATGCCGATGCCACCATTGTTGGGGCGCAAAATGAAACTATTGGACTCCTTACCTACGCGTTTGATGCAGATGTAAATGGAGATAACCTTGGCGAAATTGTAACCGCAGTAAATCCTCTCGATGGCAGAATTCTCGATTTTATTCCCGCCAGAGCCTATAGCGGCACAATTGCTAAAGACAGTGTGCGCACTTTACGCTTTAGGGATAACGTAAATTTTGTTGCCGATTGGGCTAACCATGTAGCCATTGGCGATGTAGATGGTGATGGCTATGGCGATATTTTGTTGGGTGATTCAATTGGATATAATAACGACGGCCGCGGCCAAGCTATTTTAATTTATGGTAGCCCTACATTACCGCCTATCATTGAAATGAGAGATTTAAATCCTGCTTCGGGCATTGAGTATCGCACTTTTACAGGGAACTCGCCAAATGCAGGAGCTGGTTCTGCTGTAGACTTACGAGATGTTGATGGCGACGGGCTTGCCGATATTATCATTGGTGCCGAGTGGGATGAAACAGGTGGTGCAGTAGCTCCACATGGTGGCGTAACCTACACGGTGTACGCACAAGATTTTGAAGATGCCCGCTCTGGCTTAGGTGCCCTTGATTTAACTGCTAATGGCAGCGAAACAGTTCTGGATGGTGACGTGGATTTATTAAATGGGAAACGTGTTTATAGCACAACACCCAATGGCGAATTACCGGCAGCCGTTACTGCTGGTAGCGATACCAATGGCGATGGCATCAACGATTTATTAATGGCCTCTAACAATTTTGGCGCAAATGGCGCTGCCTTTTATATGGGAGGCCACACACTGGCCACCGCCCCTGGCCCTGCAGTGGATGTAGCCACAGCTCAACAAATTACAGATGCTAGCTTAGTGAATTTTGGAACTACCGTTACCGGTGGTGGCGATATAGATGGCGATGGGAATCAAGATATCCTCATTAACGATGCTAGCGCAAACAGAACAGGCGTAGTTGTTGCATTATCGGGTGGTGCCTCTTATTAGAATTTCAATTTCTTCACATTAATCCATAAACCTTAGTTTAACTCTTAGCGATCCGCGATAAACGATAAGCGATAAACCTTTAGAATGACCTACCCAGTCACCAATCAATCTTTTCCCGAAACAGAACTCTACCCCTGGGAAGACCCTGCGTATGGGCAGTGCAATACTTCCAACACGTCTGACGCGTCCGACTGGCCTGACTTGTCCAACACATCCGCGCCGGAAAGCCCCGTAGATAAATATGCTCCGGTTGCTCCTCAAGCAGCACCACAAACCAGTGTAGCCAGCACCGCCGTTTTTGATGAACCTCCAGTTTGCGAAGGTCCTGCAGATGAAGCCGAACCCATTGTAGCCTATGCAGGCACCATGCAAGTGCGCGTGCAAGATGTAGATCCGGGCTACAGTGCTGGTGATATTATAGCAGGTGCCGTGTTAACCATTGGCGGCGTAGCCGTTGTGGTACTAGCAGCCCCTGCCGAAATTACAGCCGGTGGTGTGTTCACGGTAGCAGCCTTAGGCAGCTTATTAGTAGGTGGATCCGGCTGTAACAACACCAAGCCTTCCGTCGACGCTTCAACCGATACTGCCGCAGATACCGATGTTGATACGCAAGATACGGACGATACCGATGTGATTGTTGCTCCCGATTACTCCAACGTAGATATTGATGGCGATTTATATTTAGACGAAAGTTCTTTAACCGCCGATCAATTAGCTCAATATCATTCACAAGGTTTTATTGAAAATGCTTACGGCAATGTAGTGAGTTTAAGTGGCGATTGCAACGATACACTAGCTTACGTAAACCCGGGCCCCAATGCCTTTCAACGTGTTAATGGTATTGATACCAATTGCGATGGAACCACGGCCCCTAATTTGGCTAGCGATGCGGTGATGTTTTTTGGAGAAGCCGCCAGCGATGGCGCTGGTAATGGCGCAATCGCTCTTGGGGATGTAGATGGTGATGGGTATGATGATGTATTGGTGGGCGCTGCAGGAAAAATAATTAGAGATAATTCTGGTGCTGTTTATGTGCAATACGGTTCTCCCGCTTTCTTTGCTGCACGCGGTAGCAGTTCATTAAGCAATGCCGATGTAAGAATTGTGGCCAGCATGCCAGCCGAAGGTTTTGGCGCCAGTGTTATTGCTTACGACTTAGATGGTACCGCCGACGGCAATAACACAAAAGACTTAATTGTGGGTGCTGGTGGTTATAATAATAGCGTAGCTCATGATTGGTTTGGCTTAGGAAACGGCACTAATTCTGGGGCTATCATGATCTTTAATGGCGGCAGTATTGCTAGTGGGAGTGATAGACGAGCCGCTGCTATTATTGTTGGAGCCGCAGATGAGTTAATTGGTGGCACTACCTACACGTTTAAAGCAGACGTAAATGGTGATAGCCTTGGCGAAATTGTAACTACTGTGGGTTCGGGTGATGATAAGATTGACTTTATTCCCGCACGTCCCTATAGCGGTACCGTTTTAAAAGACAGTGTTAGAACCTTACGCTTCAGTGATAATTTAAACCTTATTAGTGATTGGGCTAAACATGTAGCCATTGGCGATGTAGATGGTGATGGCTATGGCGATATTTTGTTGGGCGACACAGTTGGCTACAGAATTGATGGCCGTGGCCAAGCTATTTTAATTTATGGTAGTCCTACTCTGCCTCCCATTATTAATTTGAGCGATTTAACACCTGCTTCGGGCATTGAGTATCGCACCTTTACAGGTAATTCACCAATGGCACGCGCGGGTTCGGCTGTGGCCATACAAGACATTGATGGTGATGGAATTCCCGACATTGTAATTGGTGCTAAAGCCGATGAAACAGGCGGTGCAGGCTCACCTGCTGGTGGTGTAACCTATGTTATTTACGGGCAAGATTTTGAAGATGCCCGCGCCGGCTTAGGCGCCCTTGATTTAACGCTTAACGGTAGCAATGTGATATTAGGGAGCGATGTTGAATTATTAAATGGCAAACGTATTTTTAGCACCACACCCAATGGCACAATGCCAGCAGCACTCACAGCTGCAAGCGATACCAATGGCGATGGAATCTATGATTTATTAATGGCCTCTAACACGTTTGGTGCAAATGGAGCTGCCTTTTATTTGAGTGGCCAAACGCTAGCCACAACCCCTGGCCCTGCTGTGGATATAGCCACTGCACAGCAAATTACAGATGGCAGTACAATTGATTTGGGATCTACCGTTGCCGGTGGTGGTGATGTGGATGGTGATGGAAACCAAGATGTACTTGTTAATGATGTGCCGGCACTTTCGGGCTCTGGAGCTGTTTATATATTATCGGGCGGCGCTACTCATTAATAACTAACAGGCGTTTTTGTAGCATTGGCTAAATCTACTGTTAACACACCTTTATAACCCTCTAAACCAACCAACAAATATTCATTACCCGAAACATCTTTTTGATAGGCTATTGTTTTAGGTTTTAATTCAATATTTTTAGCGGTGTAGCTACTAAGATCTATACTATCTACAATAACATTGGCAGGAATACGCGGCGCTGGCGGCGTTGTATCTTTCATTAAATCGAGTACATATATTTTATTATCACTACACACTACATAGGCCTTTGTTTTATCGGAATTTAAAACCATTTCTTTTGGATTTGCGCCCACCAAAATTCCATTACCAGGAGTATTAAAATTACTACTCACCATGGAGTTAGCAGGATTAAAGCGATCGTAATTATAAGTTACAACCCAAACTCTAGCATGAGTTTTATCTAACAAAAGAGCGCGGCCAGCTTGAGTAGCTGTTTGAGAAAAATAGATTAACAAATCACCAAATTGTTGGTCATTGGCAAATGCATCGGTCCTGTTATTAACAGTTAAAAAAGAAGTGCCGCCAAAACGACCATTAGAAGGAGCTAATGGATAGCTAGCCCTTAACCTAAATTTATCATTTTCATCTACAAACAAAGCCAACGTAATGCCAAGGCCTTCGTCTATATCAAAATCTATCGTTCTCTTGTGTGTTAAAGGTTGCTGAGTAACAGGATCTAGATCAGACGGGTCAATAAAATGGATACGGTTTGTATCGCCTAAGTCAGAAATAAAACCTTGATTCTGGTATCTTGTTTTTGATTCTATCCCAAACCGTATTTTCCCATCAGCCGTAAATTTAACCTTAGGATAATCATCCGCCTCGGGAACAGTGGTTGTATCTACATACCTTAAAACCTCCTGCAGAGGATCACCTAAATATAAAGAATCGAAGGCATTGTACGGAACACCCTGGTTTGTTCTATCGGCCAAATAGTTTGCCGTTGGATCGTACGCTAACTCGTTTTGCGCTGTTCCAATACTGTAATTGTTAGCATTATTACCCGCCACCATAAAAAGGCCACCATCGTTAACAAGAGGCACTACCGTGTTGCCTGCTAAGGTAAACGAAACATCTGTATTGCTTAATCCTAAAGCGGCTAAATTAGCCTGAACACCTCCGGCAACAACATCGGTGGGTGCGTTTTTAACCCATAATAAATTGGGATTGGGAGCTTCGGTAATGGGTTTGCTTTTTTGCTGACCATCGGTAACATACGCCGTAAAATTATTAGCCACGGTTGTGTTGGGAACAATACACTCAAAACTTCCATTAATAGCAAGAGGGCAAGTAATGGATTTTGCATCGCTAGCATCCGATACTACTTCCACACTATACATATCGGCATAACCATCACCATCCGTATCGCTCATACCCTGCGTATCAACAGCCCCTTCCACACCCACAATGGGCGTATCGTTGCTTGAATCGGAAGCGTAAACAACAGCTTTTGATCTATCAATAGATTTAGGCTCAATAGCAATGGGAGGCATGGCATCGCCGCCACCAGGTAAATGCCCACCACCAGGACCACCAATTCCACCACTACCACTTTCATCAACAGGAGACCCCGCACCACCACCCACTCCGGCGCAGGCAGAAGTTAAAAGAAGAAAAACAAGAAAGGCAGATCGCAGATTGCAGATTGTAATTTGCGAAGATCGATTGGCGATAAGCGATAAACGATGAGCAATAAGCGATATAAGTTTCTTCATATGCACTGACCCCAAATAGCGCAGCTCGTGGATTGCTGTTCGCAGTTCGCGAAGAACGATTAGCGATACACGATAAGCGCTCTTACTACAGAGCAAGCCCAGTGCCATATATAAAGATAGAGTAAAAAAAGAGAAGTGCTTGAAATTATTGATATTTTATAAACCCCCTACCCGCCAAGTATCCAATTTATATACATATTTTGACGGCAGTTTTCATTTTGAGAAAAATCAGAATGATTTTTTCGCTTTTCGCCAATCGCAGTTCGCGATTAGCGATCCGCTATAAAAGCACTTTAATATGGGGAATCTTTTTGAATGCTGCATCGGTAGTATAAATATGCGTAATGTTATTCGTCTGCATCACCGCTAAATGAATGGCATCGCGCGGGGAAAGTTGCGGCATGGTTTCAAGCAAGTGGTAATAAAGTTTTAAATGTTTTTTCTCTATAGGTAAAATTTCATCAAAAAGCATTTCATAATCATCTAAAATTTGCCTCGCTAATTTCCATTTTTTTAAACTCCAATATCTATAGGCAATTTCCTGAAAAACTTCGGTATTGGTAACAGCATAAATACTGCGATCAAAAATTTTTTTGATAATCTCCTGACACGATTTTTTAAGAGGATGCTCGCCACCCACTGCATACATCAGAATATTGGTGTCTATAAAACAAGGTTCATTCATAACGTTTTAACAAACTCTCTTTTGTAGTTTCCCAATCTTCAGCTGGCAACCCACTTACATTCATCAAGCGGGTAAAAGCCTTCTCGCGCTCAGTAGTATCGCTGCCACCATATACTTTGTGGATCGCTTCCCGAATAAGCTGGGCCACCGACTTTTTGGTGATTTTAGCCTGCTTTTTAAGGACCTGCAGTGAACTGGTTGGCAGCAGTAAGTGCATGTTTTGATTCTGCTTCATACTATACATGTACTATACATGTATCACCTAAGTCAACCTCAGTTAAAATACTAATAATACCAAGCGCTTATTTCCCTTTTCTATAAACAATTTTAAGCACTTCCTTTTTATCCGCACCTAAAGCAACACTCATATCAATATCGGCCTGAGCCTTTTCAGCTTCTTCCATCCCATGATAAATTGAAGCTCTTACCATGTAGTACTCTTTTGTGTTGGATGCCAACTGAACAGCTTTGTTTAAATCTGCTAAAGCTTTTTGATACTGCCCTTCACGTTCAAAACTAACACCTCGCATGTAATACATGATGGCATCCTTAGGTGCGTAAGATAATAAATAACTATATTGCTCCCTCGCTTTTTCTTCTTGATGTAAATTTTGCAACATCATCCCGTACAACATATAAAACATAGGTTCGTCTGGATTTTTCTCAATCATTTTTTCGGCGTATTGAATCCCCTCTTTCCATTTCTTACCGTTTAAAAAAGCAGCCAACCGATATGTTATGATGGAGATGTCGCCAGGAAATTGAGTAAGACTTTTGTTAGTCTCCTTTAAGGCCAGATTCTCTTTACCCATAGCAACAAGAGCGCATGCCTGGGCACGCCGTAACCGTGGCACAAAGGGATTAGCAGCAACGGCTTTTCCCAAAAGACTATACGCTTTTTTGTATTCATTTTTTTTAAACAGCTTGTCAGCCTTGTCCATCACCTCATACAAAGATTCCGAATATACTTTATCATTTCTATCAAACTCACATTCGGTTTCAAAAACCAGTTGCTGAGCTGCTAAAACATGCTGGGGTATTCCTAAAAGAATAAGCAATATTAAAACTACCAAGTACCTTTCCATTGCAAACCACCCTTTCTATTTCCTACCGTAGGCAAAACAGGGCTGTTCGCAATTTTTTCCAACAAACCCTTCTCCTCCTTAACACCCGTAAGCTTATCCGCATCCACACGTTTCCCATTGGGCGCTTTAAAATTGATCACCACATCTTGGGTGGTATTATTTTTAACTTCAACATTATTTTTGTTAAGGCCCACACCCTGCAGCGAAAGACTATTACGAAATTGCCAGCTGCTAAAAAAGTATTGTTTATCGTTATGGTTAACAGTCACGCCGTTATCATGTGCAAATAAACTTACTTTATCGCCGGGCTTAACATTAAGCAGAGTTACTCCATCGGGCCCGTTGGAAAACGGAATGTTGAAACCCACTTTATTAGGGTCACTATTTTGAATGTTGTTTACTGTTGTCATCTGTATCTCCTTTTAAAAATGAACATAACAAACAGTATTACAAACACCATGCCACCGGCCGCGTTATAAAATAACCATATTTATTAATGATTTATAAAAACAGGAGTTGAAGGAGAGTCTCATAGATAGTCTCACACAGTCTCAAAATAGGACTGGTGTGAGACTATTAAGGATTATGAATAACTCTAATTGGTTTTACTAAAACCATACTTTGACGGATTTTCAATAAAAACAGATTGAGTGTTTTGCCCCAGCATCCAATCAAGAAGTAGTTTGGGAAATCTTACGTTGTTAATAGCGCCATAGTAAAATGGGTTGGTGTGTAAACCCACATGAAAATTGTCGTCGTACAAAAATATAGCATCTTGAGGAAGACGTTCGGCTACATAAGTTTTAATTTTATCGTGTGCAAACTGGTAAACGGCATTGGGATATTGGCCCTGCATATCATCGGTCAAACCCTTTAGATTGAGAATATAATGATCACGAAGTGATCCAAAAAATAAAAGTGGAGTACTAAAAGTTTGGCGCAAATACAACGTTTTAAAGCAAACCATTAAGGGTAATTTATCTTCTAAAGCTTTGTTGGCGCAGGGCAAATAAAGTTTTTTGTTAACAGCCAGCTGCCAGGCTGCACTGCTACCGTACCCAATTAAATGCCCCTCTTCATCTACAACAGCATCACCTTCAGGCTCCTGAGCAAAAGTCCCGCGGATAATATCGTTCATCTTTAATGTATACGGTAAATACTCTAAATCATCATACTGCGTATCGCTACGCATGCTGGCATATTCTTGAACATTACTGTAAGTTTCTATTTCGGGTCCGTACGAATCGATAAGGCCAAATAAATTTACACTTTCTGGCAAGCGATCGCTTAAAAAAGGCACATAGGCATAAGCACCTGTTCCTCCCGCCGAAAACCCAGATAAAATAATTGTAGAAGCGGCATCTAAATCGGGTAAATTTTGAAAACGTTGCGATTGCAAATCGTTAAAAATAGCGTCTAAAATATCATGACCATGAAACGCCACTCCGGGCACCGGTGAATCCTTGGCATCCACCGAACCCGTAAAGTAATCGGAGGTACAATAAGGCACATAAACCAAATTAACACGGCCCAATATATTGTTGTCGCTTGGATCAAAAATACCGTCTGACTTGTCTAATACATCGGGGGTGTTTTTATTGGTCATTAAATTGGGTTTTTCTAAAACACGATCTTTACATTCTTGCAGCGAATTACATCCCCCGCCACCTTCCAAAATAAAAAGCCATCTGTCGGCAAGCTGTCCTTTACGCACATAAAAAACACCAGCAGAGCCATCGTTACACACAGCATTGCGTTCTACCGCATCTGGAATTTCAACTTTAACAGCCCGCAAGGCATTTAAATGCGTAATGGGGATTTGTTCCAATAACTCAACATTAGTTCGCCCGCGTTCAAGGGTATAGGTAAAAGGAGTATCACTAAAATCAGATTCGCTTAAAGCTTCACCACTATCGGGTCCATCATCAGACTTTTGAGGAGGGTCTTGGGTTTTATCAGCTTGCACAGTATCACTTGTTGCACCACCGCAGGCCGACAGCCACATTAAAATAATAAAAATAAATATGCGCATCATACAAAACCTCAATTGTCAAAATAAGTGCAGGTTTTGTGCCAAGAAATAAAAAAAATACCGTTGAAATAAATAAGGATTTTTAAAGAAAAACAAAAAAAGGCGTCATCTTTTTAATAATTATCATTATGAAAAATATGCGTCATAAATGTGGCCTTAAATGAGAGCCTAAGCTACTTTAGGCCCGGATGCACAATACGCCCCGCGGCGCAGTTGATAGCCCCTTTTAATTCTGGCTTTTTCTCGATGGCTTTTTCTAAGCCCTGGCTGGAAATAAGTTCAATATACGGAAAAGTGGCCGTGCTTAAGGCCTGCGTGGCGGTTACCGGAACCGAGCCTGGCATGTTGGCAACACCATAATGCAAAATTCCAAATTTATTGATGATGGGTTTTTCGTGCGTGGTTACTTGGGAGGTTTCTATGCAGCCCCCCTGATCTACCGCTACATCCACAACCACCGAACCCTTTTTCATTTTTTGTACTAATTTTTTATTCACTAATTTGGGAGCTTTAGCCCCCGGCACCAATACAGCCCCTACTAGTAAATCGGCTTGGGGAACATACAACACAATATTTTCGGGAGTAGCCGGATACACATATAACGCTTCGTATTGCTTTTTTAGAAACTCACATTTGGCGGGATTGGCTTCTAATACAATAGTGTTTGCACCCATCCCCATGGCAATTTTGGCGGCCGATAAACCCACTACTCCCCCTCCTAAAATAACAACCGTAGCCGGCCCTACCTCTTGGGTACCTCCCAACAATACGCCACTACCGCCTTCGGTTATTTTTAAAAAGTGTGCTCCATTTTGCGTAGCCAATTTACCGGCAATTTCACTCATGGGTTTTAATAACGGAAGGCTTCCATCTGGCATTTGCAGGGTTTCGTAGCCCAAAGCGGTAATTTTCTTTTTTAAAATAAGTTTCGTTAAATGTGGAAAAGCCGCCAAATGCAAATAACAAAATAAAATTTGCCCCTCTCGCATAAAACCAAGCTCGGCTGGCGTGGGTTCCTTTACTTTTATTACCAAGTGAGATTGTTTGATGAGTTTTGAAACAGAAGATTCAATTTTTGCTCCGGCTTTTTTATAAAGCGCATCCGTATATCCAATAGCCGTACCCGCTCCCTTTTGAATTCTTACAACATGACCGGCCTGCGTTAACATTCCCACCTGATCGGGAACAAGGGCCACGCGAAACTCGTTTTTTTTACTTTCTTTAAGAAGAGCTATGTTCATTGTTGTGCTCCAAATATAAGAGCGTGCCGCCAATTACAAATATGGGAGCAAAAAGCAGATTAAAAAGAGGAATCATCACCCACACACCAAGCCCCATCACACGGGCTTTGTGCCCGGCAGCAAACTTGATCTGAGAGCTAAACGGGATAAGCTTGCGCGACATAGTATAGCTGACGTAGTTAAAGCCCAAACTCCAGGCGGCAAACATGTTGGATAATAGGGTGTAAATAATAGATCCCAAAACCGGAATTAAATTTAACAACAACATCACAAGCGGTACACTTACAAATAAGATCAATTTTTTAAGTTCAAGTATAATAATTTTAGGAATATCACGCATAAGGCGCGCCACACTAAAAGGGGGATCCCCGGCGCCGGTTAATTGAATTTCTACTGCTTCCGAAATTAAATCGTAAAACGGGCCGTTGATGATTTGCGAAAAAAACAAAAGCCCTACGACCAACACTACCAAAATAAAAAGCCCTAATAAAACGTGGATAATGCTTTTTACAAACCACAAAAAAGCCCCCACCAAATGCGTCCACCAGGCCGTACTTTCTACCTTAAGGCCTCCTAACTTGGAGGAAATTGAATCAAACAGCGGCGTGTAATAATGAAAAAGGATAAAACCCAACAAAAAGAAAAGTGCTAAGTTAATAAGTGTGGGGGGAATAATAAATTTAAAAAGAGAACGGTTTTTAAGGAGATAACTGCCTCCCTTTTTAAAATAAGCCAATCCTGAAAAAAAATTGGTAATCACCGGTAAATAATACCTTTATTGGGGGCTTTCGTCATTTTAAAAATAAATTTTAATGAAGATCCACAGGTTCGGGCTGATAACCCAGGCGGGCTTGAACAATAAAATCTAGAGCCTGACGACGTTGTTCTAAAAGGAGCTGTAGTTCATCAAGATTGGTACTTAAGCGCTTAATTTGAGCATCCAGATCAGCACTCACATGGGAATCTCTTCGTTCGTTAACTTCTAGTGAACGTATAAGAGCTTCTTGACTCTCTATATAATCATCCACCGGCTTTCCTTGTGTGAGATTGTTAATTTTATCCTCAATATCATCTAATTTTTGCGTCATGTATACCAAGGGATCATACCCTTGCTCGGCAGCGTCACGCAAAACAGCTAAAATATACTGCCGGCGCACATAATTAAAAGCAATATAGGCCAGATGTTCTATTGGATTACCTGACTCGTAAGTTAAATAGAATTCACGCGCAAGCTCCACAAAACTGGATTGATGCTTGGTATCCCAGCCTTGTAAAAAAGCCTGAACAATTTTATCCATAACTTCTTTAAAAGGATTATTCTTAGAGCCTGAGGCATGTAAATACGAATTTACAAATAGTTTTTCAATTTTATGATCAGTAAAAATTGCATCTGCCAAGTTAGATACTAACCACCATAATACATTTTTTAAATCATTTCTTTCGGCAACGTATCTAAATTTATGTTTGTGAGGATGAACATCTGTTTTTTCGGATAAAAGATCTACCAAATACTCGACCGTATCTCCCGAATAGCGACGAGCCAATTTTCTAAACAAATAATGATACTCATGCGGCGCTCTATCGGGAGGGTTGTCTATCCTATGGGTTATCCGATTAAAACCATCTGCATCTATATAACGTCCAAAATGGCTCTCAAATTTATAAGGCCAAAAAAGTCCATGTTCATCCGCTGAAGGCAGGGGCACGCGCTCCGGGCTACGTGCTAAAGGTGTATTCTGTGCAACCATTGGTTCGTTATTTAACGTGGTAAAATCCCCCCCTGATTCCATCGGCAAATGTTCGCCTAACACTTTTGTTAAAATGGTATCCAAAACCTGAGGATTTTTTTCAAGACTTGTCAAAGCCAACATTAATTCGCTCTCGCTCTCTACATGATACACTTGCATCAATTGCGTATACACAAATGCCTTCGGCATTCTTAAATCGCCAAATGTAGTAAAAGCAGCCTTACGTACGTCATCCCACGCTGACCCCAATTTTATGATGTCAGGGCCAAAAAAATAGGTGATTAAATCCATTCTATAATAAGCAAAAGTTGATCCCTTTATTTCTTGTAGAAAAAATAAGATAAGCTCACGACGCTTGGTATCTTTCTGGTCATCACTACTTAAAAAAGGATAGGCCGCCATAAAATCTTGCGGTTTTAGCCCGTAAAATTCCCAACTCCAAGCTTTACGCGCAATATCGGCCTTAATAGCCTGCTTAGCGGCCCTTAATCCTTCAAAAATAAATGGGCCAAAATGTTCCCAATTTTGCCAGCACTGAAAAACAGCCGAATTAAGCCTTAATGAATCAGCAATCTGATAATCCCCACTCTCATCTATAACCAACGCTCGCAGTTCTGTTGAGTGACTATAAACAAACTCATCAAAGTTATCTAAAGGCTTATTATCAAAAACATGGTCTAGTACTTCCTTTTTTTCGGCTTCACCTAAGCCATTCCACCAATCTGTTAACGGATTATCGCCTTGCCTTTGTCCTTTATAAACTTCTTGATAGTAACGTGCAATTTGAAGAGCTATATAGTTTTTAGATAAAACTTCATCTTCCGTATCCCAACTTTTAACTAACAAATTCTCTTCCTCAGCACCCGCCGATGCCAATTCATTTTCATACGTGTTCCTACGTTGACGAGACACTTCTAAAAAAGCTGCAGTTTCACTAGATCTGTAAACAAAATAATCAGCCTGGCACCAACCCAACCAATTTTTAAAAACAATAAAATTTACTTCGGGCCAAAAGCGACGAATAAATTGATTTAATTCAGTATCAAGAGCTTGCAAAACATCTCTCAAACGCTGTGGATTAATGGGAGCTTCTTTAAAATCGTATTCTAAAATAGCCTTTCTTTTTTCACGCGGCAAATCATACATCCAATCTATTATTGATACCGCATCCATTGAAGGGTTATCTTTTGATTCTACTTCTAAAAAGTACCGCACCAATTGAAAAACAGAAAAGTTTTTGCCCAAAAGTCGGTCTTTGGTATCCCACATTCTTTGAAGAGTATGGTCGGTAAAAGCCGATAATAACAAATCTTTCTTTTTAGGATTTCTTTCTACGCCACGGCCTATATCGTTAGCCCGGTCATCACTTTGAGCTGTACGTAACCATTCATTACTACCATAAAGTCGGCCCAACGCTTTTTTGGCCTCACCCATTTTGTAATACTCTACATACGCCTGGCTTTCGGTACTTACAGGTTCATCTGAGCGATCGCGTGTGATAAAAGATGCTAAAACACTCTCTATATAAAGCGGATTATGGTAAGCCAAAATAGCACTAAAGGCTTTTTCCATAATTTGATGGTTATAATCCATGAGCCAATAGGTAAGCATACCATCAATTCCATAGTCAGCTTCGCCTACTTCTTCTAACACAGGCTCAACTTTAACCTCATTATTATCACCATTATTTTCTGCAGTCTGTTCTGTTACATCAATAGCATGCCTTACATCCCTATCGTATTGAGCCGGCTTTAATATTTTTTTAATTTCATCTTCGGTGATTGATTGATAGGTACTTAAAAATGTAATAAGCCTCATTATATCATTATCAGAAAACTTATTTCTTTCCGACAATGTACCCAAGGCCTCTAGCGCCATAAGACGAAAAGCAGGATGAGTAATTATTTTGGGACCTCCGGGGGTCTGATTTTGAAGCGCTTCAAAAAGAATATTTTTAACTAGTTCTAGTCCAATGTCGTGTAGTTCAAAATCACCATCGGTATAACACAAAGCACTTGCTACCAATAAACGATAGGGGAAAGGATAAGCATTACTATTTTGAATATCTAACAAATAATGTTCTAAGGGGTTTTTGCCATTTCCTTTAATGGCACTGGCAAAAGCATGGGCCGTTTTAATGGGTAACGTTGGATGATCGAGGACCATATTCCATTCTTCGGCCGTTAGTACTTCAAAAGCCCTAAATAAATCGCCGCCCCAACCTTTTTCGGCCATAATCAGCAGTTCAATAAAAAGATTTTGCAAGCGATGCGGATCGGGGGCGGGCTTATTAGCTTCGTTCACAAATTGTTCAATCACAAAATCTTTAGCGGGTTCATTAGCAGCTTTAAGCTTTTCTTTATTTTCGGGAGCTACTGTAAACAAATTGGGAAGCGCTTTTACAATTTTAGCTGTATCGGAAATTGAAAACTTGGTTGCATCATCCAAAAACAATAACTGCACTAATGGAATATTGGAGTAATTATCAATACCCAGATCAGTAATTTGGCCATCATACTGCCAAACAGGCGACATTTGGCCACTCTCGCCGGTTTGCGGATTTATATATGCGCAGTAATCGTGATGAGCGTACTCAATGAGTCCGTCTCCATCGTCTACCACTACAAAATCGTTACCATAATACGGATTATTTTTATCGGTAATGGGCGTGCGATAAACTTCATAACCTTCTTCAAAAAATTTAGAAACAAGTCGCCTCAGCGTAGGATTTAATTTTTGTTTGTTTTTATAAAACTCGAAGTCGGTAATATAAGAATCTTCCGACGCATCTGGGAATGATACCCAATCCATACCAGGATCGTTTTCAACATTAAGTTTGAGCAATTCTTGGCGAATAGCTTCCGGCTGGGGCTCGGCAGAGTCCTCATGGCGTAGCCACGGGATTAAATCATCAATTTTAAAGCTTCGTGCCATACATTACCTCAATCAGTTGATTTAGTTGAAATTTCAGAGTCAATGATTGAAGAATCTAAAAGACGACTAAAAGACAAAAATTCCACCTTGAGGTTTCATAAGATGTCCGCTGTAGATTTTGAAGCTAATCCAGATAGTTTTGATGCTGTACTCTCAAACTTAGTCATTCATAATATACGATATGAAGACAAATCACGACTAATAAACAATATTTATAAGTGGCTTAAAAAAGGTGGAATTTTTGTCTGGACTGATCTTGTGAGCTTTTCTGATACCGCCGAACTCGAAAGATGCTTTACCGAACGTAAAGAAATAGCACTAGCAATGGGGGCGACGGAAGATTTCGCAGAAGAGAATTTCAAAAAAGAACGTGAAAAAGATCACATGATTACTGCCGAACAGATGACTGAACTGTTAAAACAAGCTGGCTTCCAGGATTTTAAAATTCTCTGGACTAAACACAACGAAGTAGTTATTCATGCGACGAAATAAATTTTAAAACATCAGCTAACAGCGTGCATGCGGTTCCGTTCGTCGTCGTACCCTCCTTCTCACTGCACCCATATTTGCTGGCTGTACTGCTTCGCGATATTATACAGCCAGCAAACATCGCATACACGCGAACGTTAGCTGTGATATTATGACGACACTCACGACACGAAAAGAAATCGTAAAGAAGAAGAGAATTATAGGCTCTGAACTGACTAAAATGCAGAAAGCATTTTACGATGAAGAAATGCTACAATATTACAAGGACGACAATGAGGAGCATTTGTATTGGGAACAATTTGACTGCATAAAGAATGAAGAAAAAGACTATCCGACTTTTAATAAAATTATCGGTTTAGACCATTCAGACATTGACACTTTTACAAATAAGTTAACCGAAAAGCTGACTGAGCTATTTAAGACAGTAAATGTGAACGAATTCATAATAATTTCTCACCTAAAACTTGACTTCTTTGGAAACAGAGACAATAATTATAAACCATTAAAGAACGCATACAAGACACTTGAAAAAATTGTTGGAGATAAAACTTTTAATGAAGCGTTTGAAATAAACATTGACAGTTTGAAAGACTTTATTGAAATTCTATTTTGGACAACACGTTGCGACCCAAGTGTAGCGGAATATATTTTCGTATTTGACAAAGACGAACAAATTCAGTTTAATATATGTAAATACGGAAACCTACATTTGACGGAATACAATAAGGAACAACTAACTGACGACAAATTAAATGAACTCGGTTGGACAATTATTGAAGGACAGGAATATGACAACTTTACTGAAAGCGGTAAAATTGAGGGACGAATTATAGACTGACCCCTCAGTTCACATAAATGACGCACTGCGCTAGCAACTACTTGATTTTACAAAGGATTTATCGGCAGATTGTAGGGAATGTTGCGTCAAAAGCGCAAGCTAAATCGTAAAAAATGGATAAATATTTAGCCTTAAAAATCTCCAAGTGATATTCATCACTTATAAGGGCATTGGGTTACCAGTAAAAAATTTAAGCAACAAAAAAACAATTTCACCGATAACTAAACTGAAAGCTATTAGTCTGGGCAAGATTAAAAGCACATTGAAATATTAACGTTACAGGGCGGTTTAAAAACCAACTTTGTATTGATTCCACTTGGGAAGGGAGTTTTTATGGGCAACGTTTCAGCAACCAAAACACTTAATCACGAACCTAAAGAAGTTCATATTGGGCCAGCATTTGCGCGTCGCATTGAACGTATTTTAAACGATGATAATAAATCGCCAATTACGTACGGTAAAGCCGCCGTAGGAGTCCAAACCGGCTCAACATATATTGATGTGGCTGAAAATCCCAAAATTGAAATGGAAAACGGCAAAATTCGCATTGAACTAGCCGATGGCCGCATGCTTCGGCTATCTCCCCATCAAATTCTTAAATTTGATAGAGCAACCGAGGTAGCTGTTTTTGGACACCAAGATTTTGATAGCGCCCGCTATAAACGCTTTGCTCGTGTGATTGACCGTAAAATTAATCCTCCAACTCCTGAAGAGGTCCGCGAAAAAATTGCTGACGATTTTCGTCAATTTGCTCTGGGGGCCCTTCTTGTTTTTTGGGGCTTTTAATTATGGGAAAAATTAATGCTACCCCCCCTGTTCATCCAGGGCATCATCATACCAAACAAAAATATAACCCGCTTGCTCTCAAATCTCCTTTAGGTGATGTTGATACTAACCATCAGGGTTCTATTGGTTTTACAGCTGGAGGCTTACTTGATGGCGATAACAAAACACCCAACTATCGTTTTTTTGGCGACTACGCCGCAACTTTTGGTGACATGATGAATTTTACCGTTGGCGCTGTTGCCGTTGTAGATGGCGGCATTACTGGCAAAAAGGACACAGGTTTAGATGGTTATGCAGGACAATCGGTGGGCTTGCGCTTAGCTGCAGCCCCTACATTAATTCCCGGTGGAATTGCCGACTTTACAATAGGTGCACGTGAAAATTTTGTAGATGGTGATGTTCATCCTCAAATAACAGTTGGGGCAAACGGGAGTTTATTGGTGGGACCTTTAACAATGAATATTTTGGGACTAGATGCCGGGGTTAAAGCTTTAATTGATCCTCAATCGGGACATACCAATTTTGAACTTACAGCCGGTGTTAGAGCCTTTTTCCGTTAATCAATTTTAAAAACTCGAGAGAAAATTTTTTCGGGCATCTTTTGGGTTTTAGGATCACAAAACTCTGCTTCAATTTCATACTCCCCATTTTTAAGATCATCTGCAAGCTGAAGCGTTATGCCGTGGGCCTCCGTACGATTTTGGATAACAACACAGTCACCAGAACTTACGCTTTTATAAAGCGGTTCTATTTTTTCTTTTTTCCCACCTCGAAGCAAACTCATTTGCCTCTTAACCCCAAATGGGAAATCGCTTACTCCGGTAAAGGTCAATTTGACATTCTCACCAGACTGATACACGTCATAATCCACATTCAAATAGATATTCCTATTTTCAGGTGGCGATTTATCTTTTGGCAGTGCCGTAGCGGCATCCCAAAAGCGGGGTTTGCCGCTATCTACATGAAGCTCGCCCGATCCATAAAAGCCCACACCCCCATATTTAAACTCGCGCAATTCTTCCCATATTTTTTGAGAGGTTTTTCTATCAATCCCAAGATCTGCTGCCATGGCTTCAATGTGATAACTGGTTTGGCCGGCAAGCTTTCCTTTTTTACGCAAATTTTCATTATGGGTGGGGCTACGGTATCCCGAATCAATCACCAAGGGAGCCCCTTTTAAATACTTATCCTGCACATAATCCAAAAGGCTGATAAGCCGCGGAGCCACGTTAAACGGCGCCGGCACGTTCCAAACCTTATTAAAAGCTGCTTGGGCCTGGGGTGACAAACGTCCGGTGGCATCACGATAGTTTAGGCTTGCCGAAGCACCCGAATGGCTGTTTTTAACCGTAAGATTACCATCTCCGGTATATAAAAAACGCTCGTTAGCGTGCACTAAACAGGGGATAAAAACCGCTATAAATAAGGCAATTGTTCTTCTTGAAAGCTTCATCTTAATTTGCCATAACCCATTGGTAGGGAAACGAAAGGATTTTTTATGAGTGAACTGATTAATTTTATAAACAAAAAGGCCTCGCAGGACGAAGTATCGCGTTACTGTGATTGGTTATCGAGCGAATCGCGACTTTCCGAAATTTATGCGTTGCCTGCCAAAATGCAGGAAGGATTATTTAGCATTGCCAGAGGTAATATTAAATTAACCGATATGATTCCTGCTTCTACGGCCCCTTATGTACCGGTTGTATTTCATGGTATCAATTCCATGCCTGCTTTTCGTAAATTTCAAAAAGTATTATGCCGCACCGAAGATAGCACTACTTTGATTGGCTATAATAAACAGGCTATGGAATGGTTTACCGGCCCTGGCTATTTTATTGTAACCGAAAATTCCGATCGTGCCGGCAATGAGCTCCATTTTGACTATAACCAAAACATTAAAAAATGGCCAAACGGATGGCCTGCATACAAAGACAGCAACAAAGGCGTATCTACCTTGGTGTATGGCAAACTGCACGATTATGTGCGTCAGGTTTCTAGCCATATTTTTATTGGCGAAGCCATGAAACAGGGCAAAAAAGTAGGCTATTTTATTTTATGCCGAGAAGAAATGGTGCGCGGCGAAACAAAAGCGGCTTAAGCTTTTTTGTAGACGAAAGCTTCAAATCAGAATAAACATCCCCCTTTAAAATTTGGGAAGGTGGCCGCCCCTTTTGTCGGTTATATTTTTGAAGGACAGGTACGGCACCCAGCTATTTTAGTTTTTGCATTACGGAGAGGTGGCCGACCTGAGCGTAGCGATGGCCCCCGAAGCGAAGCGTAGTGGGGGTGGGAACCCGAGGCCCATCCAAAATTTTTTGTAATAACGGAGAGGTGGCCGACCTGAGCGTAGCGATGGCCCCCGAAGCGAAGCGTAGTGGGGGTGGGAACCCGAGGCCCATCCAAAATTTTTTGTAATAACGGAGAGGTGGCCGAGTGGTCGAAGGCGCTTGACTCGAAATCAAGTGTACGGGCAACTGTACCGTGGGTTCGAATCCCACCCTCTCCGCAGTATTGTAAATGGTCGGGGTTTTTAAAAAAATTTGCGGCTTGCGCCGCCCCCCGACCATTTAAGATTTTGTAAGAAAAAGGGCTAAAACTCTTTGAATTAAAAGAATTCCCGCCCAAAATATCCCAGTTCTTTTTGTATTCGAAAGAAAGATTTCGATCCCCCACATGAAAGTTCGAGCCTATTTTTTTTAAGAATTCCTTTTGCGATTCCAAATCACCGTTTTCTGCCAGCTTTCCCGCACTGTGAGCGGCTTCGACGAAGGCGCTCACAGGTTGGAGCCAGTCAACGCCCTCTCGATTCAATTTGCCTAACTCCTCCTTATAAGCCACTTTAGAATCCAACAAAGCCTCTTTTTTAACTTTATATTCAGTTTGGTCAATTAAACCCTCTAAATGGGTGTCTAAAAGGCGATCAAGCTTAGCTTGTACGTCTTTTAGGCCAGACTCAATTTTGCTTTTACGGGTAGCCGTATCCTGATTAAAAATAGCTTTATCACGCTTTATATAAGTCTTGATGGGGTGATAATAGTCATTTGGTAATGCTACTGTTTGGAGTGCATGCCGCATTTGACTGGCAAGAATTTCTTCCCTTA